>JAKALH010000315.1 GCA_021813225.1 Chloroflexota bacterium | reverse complement strand
GCCGATGTATTCGACGACGCACGGCAGAGGCCCGCTGCGTTGGCGCGGTATCTGCAGCCAGCCTTTGACACGCTGGCCGCCAAAGCCACTGAACGTCACATCATAAGACTCGATATGCTTTAGATGGTAGTCAATGGGAGCATACACAGGATCCAGC
Organism: Chloroflexota bacterium; assembly: GCA_021813225.1. GTDB lineage: Bacteria > Chloroflexota > Anaerolineae > J036 > Brachytrichaceae > CAIXPS01. Next base: position 4,166 of record JAKALH010000315.1, on the reverse strand, counting down.
GCATGGCTGCGTGCGTCATCGAGTGTAGCCTTCCAGAAGGCATCGAAATCCTGTGGTTCTTCACGCGCGGGTTTGTAGCGCTTCAACTGATCAAGTGGAAAATCAAAAAAGGCCATGATTCATATCCTCGTTCTGGTATATAAAGCCTCGAAATATCCGCTGTACAGGTGCGAGTGTTACTACAATTGCAGCATTCCCCTGTATATTCCCGGCGATGAGCCTTCAATGGCGGTAGCGCCGACGGCCTTTGCGTAAAACTCCTGCGGGCCGGCGTCGCCGATAATCGCATAGCCATATCCCTCGGCAGCCATCGCGTCCAGGCAGGCCAGCAGGAGCGCCTTGCCGATACCGTTTCCGCGCCGCGATTCCGTCACCCCCGTCGGCCCGAAGAAGTCTTTGCACGTGGCATCGTAGCAGGCGAATCCGATGATTTCGCGTTCGTCGGTAGCGATGAAGCATGAGACGGGGTGGTTGCTGAATGAGACGTCGGTCTCGCTGGCCCAGCCTTCGCCAAACTCCTGACGCACCCAGCTCAATACGACGTGTTTTTCCGGCGGTAAAGCGCGGCGAATGGTGATCTGCCGCTCTGCAAGCGCATGGCGCAGGTTATCCCAGCGCGGCAGCTCATATAGTTTGACCAGCATGTCCGGCATGTTGATTGACTCCTGTGCAAGCAGCTTCGATATTTACTCAACGCTTTCGACGATGCCATTCGCGAGCGGCACATAGGCTTCTGAAATGTACTGCCGGAGCATACGACGGGTATTGAAGCGCGGCACAATCGTAGAGATGGATTCCTTCATTTTATCCACCCACTTGTGCGGAATGTTGTCATAGTCCACGTCGTAATACAGCGGCACGATTTCATTCTCCAGTGTCTGGTACAGCGACTCTGCGTCGGCGCGATCCTGCATTTCGTAGTCTGTCGTAACGGTATCCGAACCGATCGCCCAGCCGTTTCTCCCGTTATAACCTTCGCACCACCAGCCATCCAGCACGCTGAAGTTGATGGCCCCGTTTAAAACCGCTTTCATGCCGCTGGTGCCGCTGGCCTCATGCGGTCGGCGCGGGGTATTCAACCATACGTCCACGCCACGGACCAGATACCTGCCGACGTTAAGATCGTAATCATCGATAAATACAAGTCTGCCGGCGCTGTCGGCATTCTTGATCATCCGGTATAGCTGCTGGATCAACAGTTTTCCCGGCTCATCATTTGGATGCGCCTTTCCAGCAAATACGATCTGCACCGGCCGCCCAGGATTATTGATGATGCGCAGCAGACGCTCGGTATCGCGCAGCAGGAGAGCGGCGCGTTTGTACGTGGCGAACCGCCTGGCAAAACCAAGCGTCAGCACATTAGGATCAATCAGCACACCGCTGGCAATAGTCTGAACGGGATGCTGGCGATGGGTAATCCACTTGGCCCGCGCCCGGTCACGCATAAACTCCGCAAGACGGCGCTTATTGTGTTTGTGCGCTTGCCAAAGCTGGTCGTCGGGCATTTCATGAATCGGCGCCCAGGTGATCGGGTCATCGATGCGAGATGCCCAACCGATGCCTAAATACGTATCGAACAACCGGCGTATGCGGCTGGAAACCCAAGACCTGGAATGTACGCCGTTCGTGATGTGGCTGATCGGCACTTCCCTGCCGGGGTACATCCAGCTCCACATTTTCCGCGCAACCTGACCGTGCAACTCGCTGACGGCATTTGCCTTTTCCGCCATGCGCAGCGCGAGTACGGTCATGCCATAGTTGCCGTCGTGCTCGGCCAGCGCCATGAACTCATCGCGGCTGATGCCCAGTTCGTTCCAGTATCCGGTGAGCAGTCTTTCGACCTGCCAGACCTGGAACTGGTCATTCCCGGCCGGTACTGGTGTGTGCGTGGTGAACACGGTTGTCCGTTTGACCGCCTGCTGTGCTTCCGCGAATGTCATGCCGTGGTCTTTCACCAGTTCGCGCGCGCGCTCCAGCGTGCCGAATGCCGGATGGCCTTCATTCATATGCCATACTTTCGGGTTGATCTTCAATGCTCTCAGCGCGCGCACGCCGCCTATACCCAGAACGATTTCCTGCGCGATGCGAGTATCGGGGTCCGGGCTGTACAGGCGGTATGTCAACTGGCGGTCCTGAGGTGTGTTGCGGGTGATGTCCGTGTCCATCAGGTAGAGAGGAACACGGCCCACCTGCGCCTTCCAGACCTGCACCCAGATCGTGCGGCTCTGCAGTTCAATGGGAATCATCAAAGGACTTCCGTCTTCGCCCAGCACATGCGTGATGGGCAGTTGGGAGAAATCCAATTGATCGTAATCAGCTTCCTGCCAGCCATCCTCAGTGATGCGCTGCCGGAAATACCCCTGCAGGTAGAGAAAGCCGATGCCAATCATAGGCAGTCCCAGGTCGCTTGACGACTTGAGATGGTCGGCTGCCAATACGCCCAGGCCGCCGGCATACATTGGCAGCGATTCATGCAGGCCGAACTCGAAGGAGAAATACGCAACCGGATTATCCCAGGTGCCATAGGTGCGGGTGAACCAGGGAACGCTGCCATTGAATGCAGGCGTCATGTAACGAGCGTAGTCGTCCATCACATGGTCGTATGTCTCCAGAAACCTGAAATCCTGATAGGCTGCCGTCAGGTAATGGCGCGGAACCTGCCGGAGCAGCTTAACGGGGTTGTGATAGACGGTTTCCCATAATACAGGATTGATGCGCTGGAATAACTTGGGCGCTTCGGCATGCCATGTCCACCACAAGTTATAAGCGAGTTCGCCCAGCTGCGCGATACGCTTTGGCAGCAGGCTGACAAGTTGACTGATCTCCGATTCCGACACACTATCCTCCTTCCTCTAGAGATCGGGATTTCCTTACTTCATGTTTCGCGGTGCAGAGTACCACACGCAATAATGCCTGTCAGGTCGCTGTGCACGGTGCCAATATTAACTCACGCGCGTGGAGATGACCGTTTGCGCCACAGTTGCAGAAAACTGGCACAGGCTGGCGATAGAATAGCCCTTGATGTACATGCGGAGCGATTCAAGCGATATCGGCATGCGACCGGTTTCAGGCCGACTATGAGTATTCCCGACCATCTTGAGCCGACGGTAAAAAACCTGCCGCTGGAGCCAGGCTGCTACCTGTTTTACAACAGGAAGAATGAAGTCATCTACGTCGGTAAAGCGGTTAACCTGCGCAACCGCGTACGGTCGTACTTCAACCCCACGACCTGGATCACATCGCCGAAGACCGGCAGGCTGGTACAGGATATTGCGCGCATCGAGTTTGTGGTGCGCGGCAGTGAGCTGGAAGCCCTGATCCAGGAAGCGGAGCTGATCAAGCAGTACCGCCCGCATTACAACATCCGGCTGAAAGATGACAAACGGTACCCTTATCTGAAAGTTACCTGGCAGGATGACTTTCCGACCGTGACCGTGACGCGGCGCATGGACCGCGACGGCGCGCGTTACTACGGCCCGTATAGCGACACCAAAGCCGTCTATGCCACGCGAGACGCCCTGCGCCGCATGTTCCCGTTTCTGGACTGCGACCGCGTGATTACAGGTCACGATACACGGGCGTGCATGTACTATGACATCAAACTGTGCAGCGGGCCTTGCATCGGCGCTGTTCAGCGCGCCGAGTATCGCAGGAACATCCAGCGTCTGTGCGATTTCCTGGAAGGCAAGACTGATCTCGTCGTCAGCGACCTGGAGACCCGCATGGAGCGCGCTGCCAGCAACCTGCAGTTTGAGCGGGCGGCACAATACCGCGATCAACTGCAGGCTGTACAGCATGTAGTGGAGCGCCAGCGTATTGTCAGCAATGCCACGACCGATCAGGATGTCATCGCCTTTGCGCGCGATGAAGGCGATACCTGCGTCGAAGTGCTGTTCATCCGCGGCGGTAAGTTGCTGGGCCAGGAGTATTTCGTTCTCGACGGCGCGGAAGGCGCCAATGAGCAGGAAGTGTTGAACTCGTTCCTGGAGCAGTTTTACGGCGAGGCTGCCTATGTGCCTCCTGAGGTATTGTTGCCGGCACAGGTCGAAGAGTCGCGTATCCTTGAGAACTGGCTCAGACACAAACGCGGTGCATCCGTCAAGTTGCGCGCGCCGGGTGAGAAGGCTGACAGCGAGCTTGTGTCACTCGCTGCACAAAATGCGACT
>JAKALH010000314.1 GCA_021813225.1 Chloroflexota bacterium | reverse complement strand
CATCGCGCCGTACTCGGCGTGAAACAGCGCGTCGCGGTAGAACGGCAGATGGTTCAGCATCTCCATGACGGTGCGGTTCTCGCGCACCGGCAGGTAGATGGCTTTGCAGCGGCTCAGGATGGCCTGGTCCGACTCCACCGAGTCCAGTTCCGACACGGCATCGTGGAAGATAAAGACCCAGCGCGCGCCCACGATCTCGTTCCAGTTGTCCGGCAGGATGTGCGCGCGCATCAGCCGGATGTAGCGGTCGATCTGCTCGTCGCCGCGCAGGGTGACGTACAGCCCCTCCCCGGCGGAGCCGACCGGGCCAGCTTCGTATTCGAACTTCGCCGCGTCCAGTTCCGCGCGGAAACCGGCGTCCACCGAGCCGGGGAACACCAGGCTTTTGGCGACGCGATCGGGGCGGTCGATCACCGGGATGATGGGCAGACCGTACTTCAATGCGAAGGCGAAGTCGCGTTCGTCGTGCGCGGGCACGGCCATGATCGCGCCGGTGCCGTAGCCCATCAGCACATAGTCGGCGATCCACACGGGAATGCTGCGGCCGTTCACCGGATTGACGGCATAGGCGCCGGTGAACACGCCGGTCTTCTCCTTCTGTTCCGCGGTGCGCTGCTCCTCGGTTTCGCCGCGCGCCAGCGCCTGATACTGCTCCACCGCGGCGCGTTGTTCGGGCGTGGCGATCCGGGCGACCAGCGGGTGTTCCGGCGACAGCACCATGAACGTAGCGCCCCACAGGGTGTCCGGGCGGGTGGTGAACACCGTGATCGAGATGGGAGACTGAGACGCGGCATCATCAATCTCTAGTCTCTGACCTCTGACTTCTGACTTCTGACTTCCGACCTCTGGCTTCTGACCTCCGACCTCAAACCTCACCTCGGCGCCTTCGCTCTCGCCGATCCAATTGCGCTGCATCTTGACGATGCGCTCCGGCCAGTCCACGGTGTCCAGGTCGTCAGCCAGGCGGTCGGCATAGGCGGTGATGCGGAAGAACCACTGGCGGATGACCTTCTTCTCCACCAGCGCCCCGCTGCGCCAGGCGCGGCCGTTCTCCACTTCCTCGTCGGCCACCACCACCTTGTCCTCGGGGTCCCAGTTCACCTGCGTCTCCGCGCGGAAGGCCAGGCGGAAGTTCATCAGGTAGTCGTTCTGCTCGCGGCGGGACATGGCGTTCCACTGCGCAGCGCTGATGGCCGGCGTGCCGCTTGTGACGATGCCCACCTGCTCCGCGTGCGCGTCGATGCAGTCGAAGATGGGTTGCGAGCCGTGCGCGGCCAGCTCGCGCTCCAGGTCGGCGATGGGAGCGGCCTTATCCAGGCGCGGGTCGTACCACGACTTGAACAACTGCAGGAAAATCCACTGCGTCCAGCGGTAGTAATCGTCGTGCGCGCTGTTGATCAGGCGCGACCAGTCGTAGCTCAATCCCATCAATTTGTACTGCCGCACATAGTTGGCGGAGTAGCGCTCGTTGAGGATGTGCGGGTTGGTCTTCAGTTTGATGGCCGCGTTCTCGGTCGGCAGCCCGAAGGCGTCGAAGCCCATCGGGTGCAGGACGTTGTAACCCTTCATGCGGTAGTAGCGCGCGATGACGTCGGTGGGCACGTAGTTGCGGGCATGTCCCACCGACATCCCTTCGCCCGACGGGTACGGGTAGAAGTCGAGGATGTAGTACTTCGGCCTGTCGCCCTCCGGGCCGGACTTGTACAGTTCGTCCTTTTCCCAGCGCGCCTGCCACTTCGGCTCGATTTCCTGCGGTATATACTTGTCTGCCATTATGAATCAATCCCTGAACTCATTGACACTGCCCGCACTTCTGAGTTACACTATAGGTAACGAAACAAACGGGCAACCGTTTTCTCCCGCCCAACGAATAGTCGCCGTAATGGCGGCGTGCCGGCTGTGTGGCCGGCTAGTTGGGCGGGTTTATTCTTCACATCAGGTGCCACACCTTAAAGTGTTCCCTTATGTTTTCGTGAAAGCACTGTCCTGTCGTGGCTTCACGTAATATCGAACCAGCGCACATATCTGCAAACTGAATGAGAACCTCCTGCTGTGACCGCCGATACCCAATGCGCCTGATTCCTGCAAGGCCTTGTGCCCGCAACTGTCTGCGCAGCAGGTGCACGATTCTCGGCATATCGCTTAATTCATCCAGCACCAGCCGGATGCCCGCCAGTTCGGCAGGTGCAATGTGCTGCAGTAAGGCGGCGATAGCCCAGGCATGGAACTGATTTTTGTCCATCGCACGACAGGTTTCCAACAGTCTGCGCTTATGGACAACCAGCCCTCGCACGACATAACCAGACATTCGCATTTCTTGAAAAAAGTCGGTTCGTCTCGCTTCAGATAACTGGTGAAACTTGATTTCCACGCGGTCCGACCAGTTCAACCGCTTTTTAACCGCCGCCAGGTGCCTGCGCAACCGATCCGGGTCAGACACCAGTGCGAACGCATACGCAAAATACTCGGATGAACCCTGTGCAAACCGAAAGCCTGTATCTCCAGCTTCATCGCCAACGCCGACTGTGTACCCCATGTGATTGCAATGAAAAAGCCCACTCGTCCGTGCAGGGACGAGTGGGCTCGTGGTACCACCCTGTTTCGCAGCTTCGGCCGCTGCCTCATTGGCGCGTTAACGGGCGCAACCCCGGCAGACGCTAAGGACGCGCAACGCCCCTCACATCTGCGGCTCACGGACGAGTTCGGCCTGTGTCTTGCGCTCCCTGTTGGCGCCGCGCCGGGCTTACACCTCGCTCTCCCGACTCGCTGCAGGGATGGCCTACTACTTCCGATCGCTGCCTTTCAATGTGAAAGTGGACCTGAGGGGATTCGAACCCCTGACCTTCTCAATGCCATTGAGACGCGCTCCCAACTGCGCTACAGGCCCGCCTGTACAGCGCTGGAATTTTAGCGGTTAACGGCGGCGTTGTCAAACGAAGGCTGAAGTAAGCGGTCAATCAGCGGCCACATTATTGCCAGCCAGTTAATCGAGGCCTGGTCACAATTCATCAGACCGCCTGCATAAATGCTTTGAGACCGACATGGAGACTCAAGCCATGTTCGAACCGGTACAGCAGAGCCAACTTATAGACGAGGATGGCCCCCAAGGCGAAGCGCCGGGTGTTAACCAGGCCGCGCGTGCCTTCGGCCTGCCCGTGCGCCTGGAAGATGCCCTTGAAATGTTCGTTGAAGTTCTCAAGGGCCACCGAGCGCAACGTGTGGAAGATGTGCCGGACCTCGACGCCCCCGTCGGTATGGGGGTAAGCGCCGTAGTGCGTCGCGACCAAGCTGGCCCGGCCTGCTCACACGCCTGCCGCACGTTGGCGGGCGTCAGGTCGGCGGCCACGGGGAGCCACACGCTGGCCACGACGGCCACGCTGTGCAGCTTCCAGCCGTACACCCAACCGTGCCAGCCGGACTTCGTCCAAGCGGCTTCGGTGTCAATCGAGGTGTGGGGGACGACGCCGGCCTCTCGATCTTTCTTGTGCCACACGCCACCGCGGGCACCCAACACGGTGCTGTCGATGGCCACGGCGCGGCCGGAGGCGGCCCACGGCTGAATCAATTGCACCAGGTGGCGCCCCAGGCAGCCAATCTGCGCCGGCAACTGCTCGGGGAGCGCCTTGAGACGGCGTTCCCAGGTGCGCCGCGTCGGGAAGCGGCCGTCCCAGGACCAGCAGCTCCCGCAACACCACCATCTCGTCGGTCGGCTCGTTGAGCACGGCCAGCAACTCATGCGCCCGGTGCAGGTGGCGCAGGATCATGATGACCAACGCCTTCAGAAACAGATGATCCGGGTAGACCCGCGGGTGCCCGCGCCGCCGCTTATCCGGCGGGGGCGGAGCCGGAATCCGATCAATTAACATGACTATGATCACCAGGAGCGGCCGTTGCGCTATCATGAGGGTGCCTCCATACACGGATGGGTAGCAACCCCTATGATATGGCGGCGGCCGCGTTCACCGCACCTGGGCACGGCCTTCGATTTACGACCAACCCTCCGTTAATTAGGCAACAATCGAGGTCTACTGGACCCTAACGAGCGTTGCCGCATGTAGAGGGAGGTGAGTGGTCAATGCAGAACTCCAAAGAAGCTAGGTACCAGGAACTGTTGGAACAGTTGCTCGAGTTGCGAGAGGAGTTGCGAACCAGCCGCAAGCCGTCCACGGACGCTTTCCTGTTCGCCCAGGCAGAAGAAGGAATCAACGCCTTACTGGCCGGGATGGAACGAGCCGTGGATGCCGTGGTCGATTCCGTTCTCAAACGACTTGACAAGCTGCGCAAACGGAAACCGAAATATCAGACAATTCACCCAGCAGGAATAAC
>JAKALH010000313.1 GCA_021813225.1 Chloroflexota bacterium | reverse complement strand
ACGATCTCGTCGCCTTCCAGGCGCGCGTTGAGTGCGGGGTGCTCCAGCAGCGCGTGCGCGGCGATCTTGGCCAGCAGGTCGCTGTAGGATGGAATGGCCGTCGCTTTCTTGTCCTGCTTCAACTGCTCGCGCAGGCGCACCAGTTCGGTCGCATCGACCTCGCTGCTGAGTGTGACCGGCGCGGCGACGTGCAGGCCGGCCGCCATGCGCTCCGCGATGATGCGCCGCGCGGGGCTGAGCGGCACGCGCTTCGCCGCGGTCGGTTGGGACGCGGGTTGTGCGGCAGCTTCAGCCGCACTGCGCACGTCCGCTTCGACGATGCGCCCGCTGCGGCCGCTTCCGCGCAGCACAGCCCAGTTCACTCCCAGTTCCTCTGCCGCCCGCAGTGCGCGCGGGCTGATGGCGGGGCGAGCGGGGGAGAGAACGGCGTCCGGCAGGGCCTCCCGGCTGAAGCCTCGACCTCCAGCCGCATCGCCCGCTTCTTCTGTGCTCCTCTGCTCCTCTCCTCCCCCGCTCAGTTGTTCACCGGCTGCCTCAAACGGCGCTCGTTCGCCGGGAGCAACGAGGTAGCCCAGCAACGCGCCCACCGGCACGGTTGCGCCGGGCTGGGGCGCATCAGGGGAGATGCGCAGGATGCCGTCATCCATGGACTCGACCTCGGTCAGCGCCTTGTCGCCTTCCATGCGGAAGATCAGGTCGCCCTGGCGCACCGTCTCGCCGTCGCGCTTCAGCCACTCCACGAACACCCCCTCCTCCATCGTCCAGCCCAGCCGCGGCACGAGAATCTCTATGGACATATGTAACTCCAGAGAAGCGAGATGTCAGAAATCAGAGGTCAGATAATGAGAACTCTGATGGATGCGATGATTCGTTCTTTCCAGTTATAATTTCCGACTTCCGACTTCCGACTTCCGACCTCTGACCTCTGTCTTCTGATCTCTAATCTCCACTTACTCCGCCAGCAGGTCGCGGATGGCCGCCTCGATGGTCGCCGCATTGGGGATGACGGCGGCTTCGAGCGGGGGGCTGTACGGTGTGGGCGTCTGCGCGCCGTTCAGGCGCTTCACCGGCGCGTCCAGGTCGTCCAGCGCGCGGTCGACCGCCTGCGCCGCGATCTCCGCGCCGATCCCGCACGGCGCGAACGTCTCATCGACGATCAGCAGGCGGCCGGTGCAGTGCAGCGATTGCAGGATGGTGTCCATATCGAGCGGGGCCACGGTGCGCGGGTCGATCACCTCGACGCTGATGCCGTCCTTCGCCAGCCAGTCGCACGCTTCCAGCGTCTGGCGCAGCATGGCCGCCAGCGCGACCACGGTGACGCGGCAGTCGCGCCCGCCCTGGCGCACTACGCTGGCCTGACCGAACGGGATAGCATAGTCCTCCTCCGGCACCGGCCCTTTGGTGTTCAACAGCAGTTTGTGTTCCAGGAACATCACCGGGTCGTCGCCGCGCAGGGCAGTGTTGAACAGCCCTTTGGCGTCGTAGGGCGTAGACGGCAGCGCGACGCGAAAGCCGGGGATGTGGGCGAAGATCGAGTAATAGCTGCCGGAGTGGTGGGTCGCTGCCGAACCGCCGACGCCGATGGAGCCGCGCAGGACGATGGGCATCTTCAAGCGCCCGTCGCTCATGTACTGTATCTTGGCGACCTGATTGATCAGTTCGCCCATCGCGTCGAGGATGAAGTCGAGGAACATGAAATCGACCACCGGGCGCGAGCCGGTCATGGCCGCGCCGGTGCACAGGCCGATGAAACCGCGCTCGGCGATGGGCGTGTCGCGCAGCCGCATCGGGCCGTACAGGTCATACAGGCCGGTCGTGGTGTTGAAGTTGCCGCCGCGCGCGCCGATGCCTTCGCCCACCACGAAGATGCTGGGGTCTTTTGCCATCGCAGCGGCCAGCGCCTCGCGGGCGGCGGCGGTATACGTCAGTTCACGCATCAGGCCTCCAGAGTACTGTCCATAAACCTGCGCGAATCGGATTCACCGCGAAGATCGCGGTTTAATCTACTTCTCGCTGAACACATGCGTCGTCGCAGTGGCGGGATCGGGGTACGGGCTGTTGCGGGCAAACTCGTAGGCGGCGTCGATCTCCGTCTTCACCTCAGCCTCGATTGCCGCGATATCCTGCGCCGGCAGTTGCGCCGCCAGCAGCTTGAGCGGGTCGCGCGCTTTCCACGCCTCCACCTCTTCGGCGCCGCGATACCCGGCGTCGCGCATGCCCTCGGAGTGCGCGCGCGTGCGATAGGTGCGGCACTCGATCAGCGTCGGCCCGCCGCCGCTGCGCGCGCGCTGCACGGCCTCGCGGGCAGCCTCGTACACCTTCAGCACGTCGTTCCCGTCCACCTGCACGCCGGGTATGCCGTATGCGATGGCGCGCCCGGCCACGTTAGGGTTGCCGGCGGATTGCGAGATGGGCACTTCGGTGGCGTACAGGTTGTTCTCGCACACGAATATTGTCGGCAGCTTCCAGATCGAGGCCATGTTCAGCCCTTCGTGGAATGCGCCGTTGTTGCTCGCGCCGTCGCCGAAGAAGGCCACGCCTACGCGGTCGGTGTTGAGCAGCTTGAAGCTGTAGCCCGCGCCCGCCGCCTGCAGGATGCACGGGCCGACGATGCCGCTGGTTCCCATCAGCCCCACCTCCGGCGCAAACAGGTGCATGCTGCCGCCGCGCCCGCGCGAGACGCCCGTGGCGCGCCCGAACAGTTCGGCCATCAGCGCGGCGGGGCTGACCCCTTTCGCCAGCGCGTGGCCGTGGCCGCGGTGGGTGCTGAACACGGCGTCGTCGGCGCGCAGGTTGGCGCACACGCCCGTCGCGACGGCCTCTTCGCCGACGTAGGTGTGGCACGCGCCGTGAATCAGCCCGACCTGATGCGCGCGCGCCAGTTGCTCCTCCGTGCGGCGGACGACCAGCATGGTGCGGTACAGCGCCAGCAGCGTCCCGGTTGTCTGGGTCATAAGGTGTTTGCCTGCATCGAAACTTCTACAACCGTAAGAGTTCACTTCTCCACAGGGATGGTTGCTTCCGCCATGATGATGTCCGGGTCGTTCCACCCTTTCTGCTGCTCCAACTGTTGGAAAGCCAGTCTATAAACCAGTTTCACCCGGACAGTGGCGGCAGCCCCGGCGGGCAGGTTAAAAGAATAGGCCGTAGCATCCGTGGCAAAGGGCGCCAATCGAGTGTCTGCCACGACGGTCACAGGGCGCCAGATAGCTACCGTGGGGGTTTCACCGGTCCAATTGTCCTTCAACACCTCGGCAAAAACCCTGCCCGGCTGGCCTGCGTAATTGCCGGTCCAGGATGGCAGCGTCAAGCCTTGACTGAGGGATAAGCGCTTCCCGTCAGCGCCAAGCGCCTCGACCACCAGCATCACCGATCGCATGGGCTGATCGGTGGGTACATCGTGGCCGGTCTTGTCATTGGTGACGCTCACCTGCACCAGGAGCGTACCGCCGTTGTGCGCGGCGTTGCTCTTCATTGTCACCGCATTCGACATCAACGATTGATCTGCAATGCCCCTCATCGTGTGGCTGTGCAAAGCCGTATGATCGCGCGGTATCCCGCCTTTATCAAGGAAGGCTGAAAAGTTGGTGTTCGGCGCCGGCATGTGGCAGTCCTGGCAGCTTTTGCCTGTCTCGGCGGCGCTGTACGGACTCTTCAACCATTCGCCATAGGAATTGTAAATAACTGTCCCGCCGGTCACCTCCATGTCCCCCACGACCCCGCCAAAGACACCGTAATGACACGGGGCGCAGAATTCGCTCTGGGTTTCCAGCGGCAAATAACTGGCAGGCTGCCGGCTGACATCCGTCATGGGGCCAAAGAAAAGCTGCTCCCCGGCGGAGGGGCGGTAAAGCTTCACAGACAGGATGCCCGGACTATCTGGGAAAGGCAAGTGAGTCTTGGGATCCAGAATCACGCTCCCCACCTTGTGACAGAAGTCGCAACCAACCCCTTCAGTGCCAACGCCCTCCAGCCCGACCGGTGTGACACCCCTGATATCACCCTGGCCAAGCGCAGCGGATTGGTCGGCGGTCGCACTTGTATGACAGCCAGCCCAGGCGCAATTGTCATCAATGGCTGAGTGCGAAGCCATGGGAGTATGACATGTGGAGCAGTTGCCGGAGATGAGGGGGTAATCCAGCCGATAGCCCGGGCCATAATAGGGTTTGGATGGGTCAGGGGGCAGGGCGGTGAAGTTGTTCAACAGTTGCGTTGGCTGGCCGCTCTGGCCCCGGACGTTGGTCCCTTGATACATGGTGACAAAATGTGGGTCAGTCGCCGATTGGGAATGAGCGTCAGTCTGCCATTCTTTGTACTCCCGGTGGCACATACCGCAGCTCGCCGA
>JAKALH010000312.1 GCA_021813225.1 Chloroflexota bacterium | reverse complement strand
GAGAGATCTTCGGTACGGCTGAAAGCAGCGCCTCCGTATAAGGATGCAGGGGCTGGCGCAGCACATCCTCTTTGGGCGCCACTTCGACCAGCTTGCCGGCGTACATCACCGCGATGCGGTCGCTCATATAGCGGATGACGCTCATGGCATGCGAGATGAAAACATATGTCAACTGGTACTGCGCCTGCAAATCTTTCAGCAGGTTGAGAATCTGCGCCTGAATCGAGACGTCGAGTGCCGAAACCGGCTCGTCGGCGATGACCAGCTTGGGATTGACGACCAGCGCGCGGGCGATGCCGATACGCTGGCGCTGGCCGCCGCTGAAGCTGTGCGGGTAGCGCCGCAGGTGCTCCACGCGCAGGCCGACCTGCAGCATCACCTTCTTGACTCGCTCCTCCAACTCGGTGCCTCTGGCGATGTTGTTGACCAGCAGCGGCTCGCCGATGGTCTCGAGGATGTTCATGCGCGGGTTCAGCGACGCATAAGGGTCCTGGAATATTATCTGGGCATTGCGCCGGAAGGTGTGCATGTCCTTGCTGTCCAGTTGCGGCACATGCATGGTCTGGGCGCCGTTGTGCAGGATAACGTCGCCGGCCGTTGGCTCATACAGGCGGATGATGGTGCGTCCCAGGGTGGTCTTGCCGCTGCCGCTCTCGCCGACCACGCCGAGCGTCTCGCCGGCATTGACCGAGATGTTGATATCGTCGACGGCTTTCACATACCCCACGGTGCGCTTCAGAAAACCTTTCTGAATGGGGAAGTATTTCTTGAGTTCCTTGACCTCGAGCAGGGGTTCTGGTTGTGCGCTCACGCTCTTGTTCTCCTCGAAAGAATGATGTTGCACCAGCGGCTCACGATGCAGCGGCTTCCGGCCTGGCCACGGCGGGGGTAGCGGCTTTGGCGCTCTTATCGTACAGGAAGCAACTCACCGTCTGCGTCGGCGATACCTGGTACAGCGGCGGGCGCGCTTCATCGCACAGACCCGGCATACGATGCTCGCACCGCGAGTAAAACGGGCAGCCCTTATGAACCTGGTACGGGCTGGGCAGCATCCCCTTGATGGTCTCCAGGCGCTTCAGATCGCCTTCGATGGCCGGGATGGACCGCCACAGCGCCTGCGTGTAGGGATGCAGCGGATTATTGAAAATCTCGTTGGCGGTCGCCTTTTCCATCACGCGGCCCAGGTACATGACCATGATTTCGTCGGACATTTCGCTGACCACCGCCAGGTCATGGCTGATGTACATCAGCGCCATGCCGAATTCTTCCTGCAGGCCGCGAATCAACTCCAGAATCTGCGCTTCGATAGTCACATCCAGAGCGGTTGTCGGCTCGTCGGCAATCAGCAGTTTGGGGTTGCACGACAGCGCCATGGCAATCATGGCGCGCTGGCGCATGCCGCCGCTGAGCTGGTGCGGGTAGACATCGATCAGACGCGAGGGCTGGGGTATGCCCACTTTGTCCAGCAATTCGATGGTACGCTCGCGCATCTCTTTCTTGCTCACGCCAGGCAGATGCAGCTTGATGGCTTCGGTGATCTGGTTGCCGATGGTGAAGAGGGGGCTGAAGGAGGTCATCGGCTCCTGGAAGATCATGCTGATCTCCTTCCAGCGAATGGCGCGCATTTCGTCGCTGTTAGGGTTCAGCTTCAGGACATCAACCGGCCCCTTTTCCAGATGCAGCACAATCTCACCGCCGACTTCCTTGCCGGGCGGGGAGGGGACGATGCGCATCGTCGACTGCGCGGTAACCGACTTGCCGCAGCCGCTTTCGCCGATGACGCCCAGCGACTTGCCTTTGCGGATGTCGTAACTCACGCCGTCTACGGCGCGCACAGTGCCCTCATACAGGTAGAAGTAAGTCTTCAGGTCGCGCACCTCGATGAGCACGTTGTTATCGTTCGTCATAATGTCATCGTTCTCTTTTTATATCAGGGTTAAGTGATGCGGTTCAGTTTTCTACCTTGAGTACGGATCGGCTGCGTCGCGCAACCCATCGCCCACGAAGTTGAACAACAGGACGGTGATAATGACGAAGGCCGCAGGTATCAGCAGCCATTGCTGCTGAGCAACCGCTACGATGTTTTGCGCATCCTGCAGCAGAGTGCCCCAACTTACCGCCGGCGGCTGCATGCCCAGACCGATGAAACTCAGCGCCGTCTCGCCCAGGATTACCGCTGGAATGGACACGGTGATGGAAACGATCAGGTGGCTGGTGAAGCCGGGCAACAGGTGGCGCGTGATGATGCGCCATTTGCTGGCCCCGGCGGCCTGCGCCGCCATCGCATAGTCTTCCTCGCGCAATTGCAGCAGCTTGCCGCGGACAACGCGCGCCAGGCCCGCCCATCCAATGATGGACAGAATCAGCGTAATGGCGAAGTAGGTCTGAATGACGGACCAGTTGCGCGGGAGCGAAGCGGATAACGCCATCCACAAGGGCAGGGTCGGTATCGACAGCAGAAAGTCGATGGTGCGCTGGATAATTTCATCGACCACGCCGCCCATGTAGCCCGACAGGCCGCCCAGGATGATTCCGGCCAGAAAGCTGATCAGGACGCCGACCAGGCCGATGGACAGGGAGACTTGCGCGCCGAAGAATATGCGCGAGAACAGGTCGCGGCCCAGATTATCCGTTCCAAACAGGTGCACCGGCTCATTGCCGAGTCCGGTGCCGAACAGGTGAATATCGGTTTCAATGATCCCAAATAATTTATACGGTTCGCCTTTCACGAAAAACTGAATAGGAATTGGTTTTGTCTTATCCGGCACAAAGACCCATTCAAAGGTCTTCGGATCTGCTTTGCGTGTAACGGGGTAGATAAACGGTCCCGTGATACCGACGCCCTCCCGATAGAAATAGACCGGGGTAGGCGGTTCCTGCTGGCGCATGCCCCAGCGTGTAATGATGCCATAGGGGGCTACGAAGTTGGCAAATATGGCCGTCAGGTACAGGATGATGGTCAGGATGGCCGCAGCTACAGCCAGTTTGTGTTTTTTGAACCGCCACCACACCAGCTCGCTTTGCGATGCGTAATAAAAGCGCTCATTGAGCACGGCTTCCGGCTGGCCGAGGGCTACGCTGTCCTCTGGTACAGGCTCGTTCAATACCTGAGGGTTATTGGTGGATTGTGCGCTCATTTACTTACCCCTCCATAGCGGATGCGCGGATCCATCACCGCCAGCAGAATGTCAGACAGCAGGGTGCCGATGACTGTCAGCGTGCTGAGAATCATGACGATGCTTCCGGCCAGGTACATATCCTGTTCCAGCACGGCACGCAACAGCAACGGGCCGGTAGTCTGAATGCCCAAAACGATCGAAACCAGCACTTCGCCCGATACCAGACCGGGCAGAATCCAGCCGACGGTGCTGATGATGGGATTGATGGCCATGCGCACTGGATATTTGAGCAGCAGGCCCAGCTCGCGCAGACCTTTGGCGCGCGCCGTAATGACGTATTGCTTCTTCAACTCGTCGAGCAGGTTGGCGCGCATGACGCGGATGGTCACGCCGGTGCTGCTTAGGCCAATGATCAGCAGCGGCAGTATCAGATGTTTGAGCATGTCGAGGAACTTGGCAATGCTCATTGGAGCATCGAGAAATTGATTGCTGTTGAGACCCAGCGGCGAGAAGCCCGTGCTGGAGAATATGACCCATGCCAGTATGAGCGCAACGAGGAATCCCGGTGTGGCCAGCCCGATAAAACCGATAAACGTAAACACGTAATCGAGTACCGAGTATTGATGGGTGGCCGAGTAGATGCCGATAGGGATGGCGATGAGCCAGGAAATGATCAGCGAGGCAATTGAGATTGACATTGTCAGTGGAACCCGCTCAACGAGAAGGCGGTTGACGGGCATATTCCACTGGAACGACCAACCGAAATTACCGTCAAGAAGTATACCCTTCATCCAGTTGATATAGCGCTCGCCGCCCGGTTTATCCAGACCATAGAGTTTGGTCAGGCGCATCGCTTCGCCTTCATCGACCTGTATGCCGGAGAGCTTAAGCTGGTTAATCTGGCGGGTCACCCAGTCGCCGGGAGGCAATTGAATGACGATGAACGAAACAAGCGAAATGAGGAAAAGGATCGGTATAAGCGTCACGATACGACGCGCGATATAAGCTAACACTTAACACTTACCTCCCGTCCGGCGGCTGTGGTCTGCGGGCATATTCAGGATAACCAGGCATCAATCGAAGTGTACCAAATTTCGGCTGGATATCGCGGCTGAAGAGTGTGAGCAGTGCCAGACCGATACGGTCTGGCACTGCTTTGTAACGCCCTTATACGCTCAGGGCCGGCTTACTTGAACCAGAGCTGCACACCCTGGAAGTTGTTGGCAATCGCGAAGCCGGCGGTCGCCATGTTCATCAGGTTCTTCTT
>JAKALH010000311.1 GCA_021813225.1 Chloroflexota bacterium | reverse complement strand
GGCGCCGATTCCGGCGGCCTCCTCGAACAGGGCGCGCCGTTCCTCCGGGCGCTGTGTCAATGCTGTGTCGACCAGGCCCTGGCCGATGACGGTGTAGGTGCGCTCGGCCAGGCCGGTATGTCCCAGCATGTCGGTAATATCGCGCAGGCGCACGCGGTTGCCGTTCAACAGGTATTCGTTAGTTCCATCTCGGTATGCCCGTCGCCCGATGGCGATTTCGGTGAATTCCACCGGAAAAAAGCCGTCGCTGTTGTCGAAAGTCAGCAGGACTTCGGCCATGCTGGCGCGCGGGCGGCGCGAGCTGCCTGCGAAGATCATGTCGTCGGTTTTCTTCCCGCGCAGCAGCGAAAACTGCTGTTCGCCGAGTGCCCAGCGGATGGAGTCCGCCACGTTGCTCTTGCCGCTGCCGTTGGGGCCGATGACGGCTGTGATGCCCTCTGTGAAGTCGAACGCTGTTTTGTTCGCGAAGGTTTTGTAGCCATTAAGGACGAGGTGTTTCAGGTGCATCTGGGTGGATTTTACCCGCTCTCAACAATAGCCATATAATGCGAACATGCCTACAACCTTGAAAGCCATGGTGCGCCTGGTGCGCCGTCCTTTAAGAGGTCTGCTGCAATTGACGCGTTACCGCGAATATGTTCTGTTCGTCTGCGTCACCACGCTGATGGGCGCCAAGCTGGGCGGGGGCGACTTCGATCTGCGTCTCCTCATCGTGCTGGCGGCGAACATCCTTGTGGTCGGTTTTGCGTTCATGTACAACGACGTGGAAGATGCCCCCGACGATGCCATGGACGAGAAAAAGGCGCGCCGCAACCCGATCAGCGCCGGCATGATTTCGCCGCGCATGGGCAAAGCCGCCTGCATCGCCGTCAGCGCGCTGCTGCTGGGGCTGTACAGCCTGCTGGGATTGCTGCCGTTCCTGCTGGGCGCGTTCTGTCTGGCGCTGGCGTTTCTCTATTCCTGGCGTGTGGCGCGCCTCAAGGCCGTTCCGGTTGCCGACCTGATATCGCACAGCCTGTCGCTGGCGGGTCTGCAGTTCCTCAGCGCCTATTTCGTGTACGACCAGGGCAAGCCCTATAGCTGGCTGCTGTTTCTGTCCGTCGTCCTGATCTCGGTGTACGGCGAATTGAATAATGAATTGCGCGATATCGTCGTCGACCAGAAAGCCGGCATCCGCCATACTGCCGACGTGATCGGCATGAAGTGGACGAAGGTGTTGATGCTGGTTTCCATCGTCGGGGCGCTGGCGGTTCTGGCCTACTTCCTGGCGGCGCGGGTCATCCCGGTGTGGATATTCATCGTGCCGGCGGTGCTTGGCCCCATGCTGTTTGCGGAACAACTCTGGAAGCTGGTGCGGCGCGAATCCAGCGTGGTCGACGATCGGGAAGCGTTCCACGAACCGGCGCTGCTGGTGGGCGTCATCACCATTCTGGCGTGGTTTATCGCGGATAAAATCCCATTAGGGTAGGCGACCGCCCGTTATATCGCCATTCCGCCCGGTATGTCTCGTACCGGGCTTTTTGTTGCGTGTCGTCAGGTCGCGCTGGGTGTTTCGTATGACGGACATCCAGTTCAGGGTCGCTGTCGGGCTATATGCTGTGACAGCAATCTCTTATGGCGATGTATGGCGAGGCAGGTGGCTGTGGTCACGAAATATCGGTTCGTATTATGCTGCGCCGCTGTCCTCTTCAGCGGCCTGCTGTGGTTCAGCGCGGCGCGCGCCGGGCAGGGCGACCCGGGCGATAGCGACCCTGTCTTCTCAAAAGTCTACGCCTACGTAAATACCGTCGGCAGCAAGGTGCCCGTGTATGCCACAGCGGCCGACGCGGCCAGCAACACTGCGCCGGTGCGCGAACTGGACGGGTACGAATGGGTGACCATCATCACGACCACGCAGGTCAACACCGCCACACTCGCCCAGATTGGCGTGAATGAGTGGGTGCCGGCCGATCGGCTCGCCCTGTACCGCCCCTCGCAGTTTCAGGGGCGTTCATTCGACCAGCAGGCCGCGCCCGATCAGCCGATAGCGTGGGTGTTGCGCGATTTTCAGCCGGCGCTGATGCCGGACGGCGATATCAACCCTGACGCACCCATCTACAAACGCTACACCGTCGTGACCATCTATGAGAAGGCGCTGGCTGGAGACACGCTGTGGTATCGCATCGGCGAGAACCAGTGGTGCCGCCAGCAGACGCTGGGCGTGGTGGCCCCGCGCAGCGCCCCCGCCGGAGTGAACATCAGTGACCGCCTGCACGGCAAGTGGATATCCATCAACCTGTATGAGCAGACTATCGCCGCGTATGAGGGCGAGAAGCTGGTTTACGCTTCACTGGTATCCAGCGGGCTGCCGCAGTGGGAGACAGTGAAAGGACTGTTTCGGATTCAGATCAAAAACAGGTTGCAACCGATGTACAACGCCGCCGGGGATCCGGACCTGGGCCAGTATCATCTGGACGACGTGCCGTTCAACATGTTCTTTTACACCGATTACGCTCTGCACGGGGCCTACTGGCACGACGGTTTCGGCTATCCGCACAGCCGCGGGTGCGTAAACCTGTCGCTGCATGATGCGCAATGGTTCTACAACTGGACGCTGCCGAGCGGCCCGTATAACTATGTGCAGGCCAGCGCCCGGAAACCCGGCACCTGGGTGTGGGTGCACTGATGCCGCAATAGCGGTTGTTTACAGGGTGCGCCGCTTACCGGTAAATCCACAGGCCGTTGTCCTGCGTTCCGCACAGCACCGTACCATCGTCGTCGAGGGCAACCGAGATGACGTTTTCCGGCGCGCGACGCAGGCGCTCCCAGGTGGCGCCGGAGTCCGGTGAGATGGCGACGGAAGACGGCGTAGCCAGCAGCAGCCTCGTGCCGTCGTACGATGTCGAGAGTGCGAGGGTCTGGCCGCTGCGGAACGCCACGCGCTTGAACCAGGTGTCGCCGTTGTCGCGGGAGTAAAACAGCCCTTTGGTCTCGCTGCTGACGACGACGGTGTCGTCGATGACGGCGACGCCGGTGGGCGGCAGTGCATCCTCGGCGGCGGGGCCATCGCCGGCGAAGGCCAGTTCACGCCAGGCCCGCCCGCCGTTCGTGCTGCGGAAGACGCCGCTGGCCGTCGCGACGAATACATTCTCGTCTGCGGCGAAGTTCGGCGAAACCGCCAGCGCCAGCGTTTCCAGGTCAAGCAACCCGAAGTTCCAGGCGTTCCAGCGCTGGCCGTCGTCGGACGTGCGCAGCACGCCATCTTCCAGCGTGGCTGCAAACGCAATGCCGTCGAACTCGAAGCCCGGCGACAGCACGATCTGCGATACCTGCGATGGCTGCGCGAGGACGGCGCTGCTCCAGGTCTGCCCGCCGTCGAGCGAGCGCGCGATGCCATCCACCGACCCGACCAGAATCAGGTTTTGATACGGATAACGGTCCGGTGCGGCGACAGCCGTGATGGCCGCGGGGCGCAACGCCTCGGACTGGATAACGCAGGCGCCGTCACGATAGACCCACAATCCCTCATCGGTGCCCATCAGCCAGCCTTCCCGACCGAGGCGGCCCAGCGCAAAGATCACTGCCGGACTGTCAAGCTTCTTCCATGTTCGGTTCGTCATAGGCATGTAGTTTACCGTCTCCTGGCGCGGCGGGAGACCGCCGGCTATGGCTGCACCTCGCCAGTGAAGCGCTGCCCGGCCATGCCGAAATCCGCGCAATTGTGAGTGGCCAACTCCTGAGAACTGCCCTCGTCCAGCAACAGCGCCAGCCTCTCGCGGGCAGGGAGTTTGCCGCGCGCATGCATCTGCTGGGCCCTTTCCGCGCCGCCGCCCTGCAGCGCCTTCTCGCGCATGTCGCGGAGCGTGGCCAGGTAATCGTTCATCGGCTTCTCCATTGTGACAACATTGCTGCACGGACCGCGAGCAGATGACACTCGCGCAGTCTCATTATATGACAGGCAGACTAACGGCAGTGTTGTCCGCACCCTTTCGGACGAACTTATAATGTGTTTACAGAAAGTCACCGTTGGTGCGCATGTTGCGTGCGTAAAGATTCTCTGATTTGACGAGGCGACCCATGTACAAAACCATTCTGGTGCCGTTGGATCTGTCGTCGCGAGCCGAGAAGATACTCTCGCACGTGGAAGACCTGGCGCAGTGCAACCAGGCCAATGTCATTCTGTTGCACGTCCTCGATCCGGATGCGCCGCCTTCCGATATTCATCTGCGCGACCTGGCCGGACGCCAGTCGCTGTCCGACCTGCTGCAGCATGGCGCGGAGGAATACCTGGCCGGCTGCCGTAAAAGGCTGGCCGATAAAGGGATCAGCGTGCAGACGCGCGTGTACTGGGGCAGCGTGGTGGACAGCATCATCAAGGTGGCCGAGGAGACGGGCGCCGACCTGATTGCCATGGCCAGCCATGGCCGC
>JAKALH010000310.1 GCA_021813225.1 Chloroflexota bacterium | reverse complement strand
TCACGCGCGACCTGGCCGCGCGTTCCACCGACCTCATCCTCATCAACGACCTGTACGCGCTGCACCAGTTGCTTCTGGATACGCAGGCGAACAATGCCAACGTGCGTTACGCCTTCATCGTCGACAGCCAGAACCATGTGCTGGCGCATACCTTCGGCGCCGGGTTCCCCGCGGACCTGCTGGCTGCCAACACCGTCACCGCGACCGAACATCACCGCACGGTAACGATCAACACCGATGAAGGGCTGGTGTGGGACACTGCCGTGCCGATTTTTGCCGGTCAGGCCGGCACCGCGCGCGCCGGGCTGTCTGGATCGAGCGTGCGGCATGCGGTAGATGCCGTGACCGGCCAGCTCCTGCTGACAACTCTGGCCGTGTCTGTCGTCGGCATTTCCGCGGCGGCGTTCCTGACCTGGATACTGACGCGCCCCATCATGAATCTGGCGCAGGCGGCCAATGCGGTCGGGAAGGGAGATTTCTCACAGCGGGCGCAGCGCTGGGCCGACGACGAGGTCGGCGCGCTGTCGGAAGCCTTCAATAACATGACCGCGGCGCTGGCAAAGGCGCAGGACGAACGCGTCGAGCGCGAACAGTTGCGCGCCCAGTATGTCAGCGCCGTGATCGCCGCACAGGAGGAAGAACGCAAGCGCATCGCCCGCGAACTGCACGACAGCGCCAGCCAGGCATTGACATCGTTGTTGCTTGGCCTGCGCACGCTGGCCGACGGCTGTGATCCGCGCATGCAGGAGCGCGCCAACGAATTGCGCGGGGTCGCCGCGCGCACGCTCGAGGACGTGCATTCCCTGGCGTTGCAACTGCGACCGAGCGTCCTCGACGACCTGGGCCTGGCGGCCGCCATTCAGCGCTTCGTCGATGACTGCCGCAGCCGCTGCCCGTTGCGCATCGACCTGGCTGTACGCGGACTGGACCAGCAGCGCCTGCCCGCGGATGTCGAGACAGCTCTCTACCGCATCATCCAGGAGTCCTTGACCAATGTGATCCGGCATGCCGGGGCGCAGACCGCCAGCGTCCTGATTGAAAGCCATGGCGGCCTGGTGCGCACGGTTGTCGAAGATGACGGATGCGGCTTTGAACCGACAGCCATTGACCTGCGCCAGCCGCATCTCGGGTTATATGGAATCCGCGAGCGCGCCGAATTGCTTGGCGGCAAGGTGATGATTGAATCATCGCCGGGCCAGGGCACGAGCCTGTTCATCGAGATACCGTGGAAAGCGTGACCGCCAGGCGCATGCGCCGGCGCCGGTGATAAACTGTTTCTGCCATGACATCGCCCGCACCTGTCCGTATCCTGCTGGTCGACGACCACAGTGTGCTGCGGGCCGGGTTGCGCATGTTGTTGAACAGCCAGGCGCACCTGCAGGTCATCGGCGAATCCGGCGACGGGCGCGAGGCGCTGGCGCTGGCCGAAACGCTGCAGCCCGACCTCATCCTGCTGGACCTGAGCATGCCCGGCCTGAGCGGCATCGAAGCCCTGCCGGTGCTGCGCCGGCTGGCGCCGGGTGCGCGCATTCTCATCCTCACCATGCACGACGATGTGGGCTACCTGCGACAGGCGCTTCGCAAAGGCGCAGCCGGTTATGTGTTGAAGAAGGCGGCGGACAGCGAATTGCTGAGCGCCATCCAGGTCGTCATGCACGGCGAAGTCTATATTCACCCTGCCATGACCGGCACACTGGTCAAGGAGATGATGCCCGAAATCGAGTCGCGCGCAGAGCCTGGCGCATCCCTTGATCCGTGGCAGGTTCTGTCCGACCGCGAGCGTGAAGTACTGCGCCTGGTCGCGCGCGGACACACCAACAGCGAAGTGGCTGCGCAACTGTCACTCAGTGTGAAGACGGTGGAAACCTATCGCGCCCGCGGCATGGAGAAGCTGGGCCTGCGCACCCGCGCTCAACTGATGCAGTCGGCGCTCGAGAAGGGCCTGCTGGATTAGCGGCATGGCGCCGGGTCATTGGGTGTGCGTTGGACGCCGCGACAGCTCCTTGAGCAGGGCGTTTACATTCCCCAGGCAGCAGGACCCCTGCGGGTTGCGCAGGTCGCACGCGCACTGGTCGGCCTGTATTCCGGCTTCGATGTCCGCCACGATCTCAAGCCGGCTTTCAACCGAAGCGGCGCGAATGTCTTCGGCTGTGTGCTGAAAGCAATAGCAGATGGGAGTATCGGCCCCGTGGGGTTTCTTCTGATACACGACGGCGCGCACATTCTCCTGCCCGAAGGTTTGCCCGCCGTCGGCGCTGAAGTAAACGACCGGGCAGGTTTCTGTCCGGCAGAACCAGTAATCTTGTTCGCGCCGCAACCTGAGACTGACCGTGAGCAGCGACTTGATCGTCTGGCCCGGCACCGGTTTACCATGTTTTCCGCACACGGGGCATGTCCCCCCGGGCGCGTACCGGCCTGTCACCCACGGTTTCCGTCAACTGATGCGTATTGTCTCCGACTCCTGTCGAGCAGCATGATTCACTCATTGCTTCGGACCTCTTGCGTGTTATGAATCTGGCGTACCGGTAAATTCCTGACCAGGCTGCAGACGCAGCTCCGACCTCGAATATCATCCAACGGAAGCGACGCACCCTCAGGTACGCTGTGCTAATTCTCCGATTAATATGTCAGCCATCAGTATATAGAGCATACACCTTCCAGCTGCTGGAATGTCAAGCCTGCCCGAACCTGCGGGTATTGAGTTTGCTCCACTCTGCCAACGCCAATTGTGCCTGATGCCACGGGGAGTAAGCGCCTGTCAGGTAATCCCTGACAGGCCTGCTGCCTGAAAAGGGATATCCCTGCTTGCCCGCACGCGCCTGCTCTGGTTAGGCTGTAAGGACTCACCGGAGGTATAACCCTCTCCGTCATGGATGAGACATGGAGGTATAGGTATGACAGACAAGGCTCATCAGGCTGTCGAGATCAAACGGCGCCAGTTTTTACGCGGGCTGGCGGGAGCAGGCGGCGCTGCCGTGGCGCTGGCGGCTCTCAGACAGTTGGAAGCCAGCCCTGAGACAACAGTAAATGAATTCAACAGCCGACTGCAGGAAACGGCCAGCGCCACCGCTGACCCGGCGGCGCTCGACGTGCTGGAGCGCATGCGGATGGAACTGGTGACGGCGTTAAAGAAGCCGACGGAGCAAAGGCGCTGGGTCATGGTCATCGACCTGCGCAAATGCGTGGGCTGTTCGGCCTGCACGGTGGCGTGCATCGCCGAAAATAAGCTGCCGCCCGGCGTCGTCTATCGGCCCGTGCTGGAAGAGGAAATCGGCACCTACCCGAACGTCACGCGCAAGTTCGTGCCGCGCCCGTGTATGCAGTGCGACAACCCGCCCTGCGTGCCCGTCTGCCCGGTCAGCGCGACTTATAAACGCCCTGATGGCATCGTCGCGATTGACTATGAGGCGTGCATCGGCTGTCGCTATTGCATTACCGCCTGCCCTTACGCGGCGCGCGTGTTTGACTTTGGGGAGGAGTATACCGACGGCACTCCATCCAGTTCCGCCGTCGTCGCGGGGGCTCAAGCCCGGGGCTATGAAGTGGCGGCGAACTTTGAGTACGGCAATCAGTATCCCCGCCAGAAAGGCATATCGCCCATCGGTAACGCGCGCAAGTGTCATTTCTGTATCCATCGTATCGAAAACGGGATGTTGCCGGCGTGCACAACCACCTGTATTGGCCGCGCCACTTATTTTGGCGACGCGAACGATGCGGCGAGCCTGGTCAGTGAACTCATCGCCCAGCCCAACGTTCTGCGTCTCAAAGAAGAATTGGGTACCGCGCCCAAAGTGTATTACCTTATGTAAGGGGTGAAAACCATGAAAACGTTACGCTGGCTCTTTTATAGCCTGTGGTTCCTGCTACTGGTCATCGGCGCACTGGGAGTTTACTGGCGAGCCAGTGAAGGACTCCAAACAACGGCCCTGGGAAGTTACATCGTGTGGGGACTCTGGATCAGTGTGGATATTTACCTCATCGGACTCTCGGCGGGTGCCTTTCTCCTCTCCTCCCTGGTCTATGTGTTCCGGGTGAAACAGTTGGAACCGGTGGGCAAACTGGCGCTGTTCACCGCGCTGATCTGTCTTTTCCTCGCCATTCTCAGCGCCTGGTTCGACATCGGGCATATGGAGCGGTTTCTTTCCGTCTACACCCGCCCTAATTTCCACTCGCTCATGACCTGGATCGTATGGCTTTACAGCGTGTATTTCCTGTTGCTGCTGGCGGAACTCTGGTTCGCGCTGCGGCGGGATCTGGCAGGCTGGGCGACACAGCAGAACGGGCGCGGGCGATTGGCCCGTCTGGTTCTACTCGGCCGAACAGGGCTGGACGCGCAAACCGTCGAGGGCGATCGGCGTCTACTGCGGATTCTGGGGACTATTGGCGTGCCGCTGGCCATCGCTTTTCACGGCGGCATGGGTGCCTTGTTTGC
>JAKALH010000309.1 GCA_021813225.1 Chloroflexota bacterium | reverse complement strand
ACGGTCAGGCGTCCGAAGTGATAATTACGCTGGACAAGCTGGGCGAAGAACCCGCCGTCATGGCCGCGTTGCGCCCGCTCCTGCCGGAATACGAAATGTCCTCCTGGCAGACGAATTACCCGGATCTCCAGCAGGCCATCAGCACCAAGAGCGGGGTGATGAATATCTTCAGCGTGATCATCCTGATCATCGCCGGCATCGGCATCCTGAATCTGTTGTTGATGGCCGTGTTCGAGCGCACCCGCGAGATCGGGTTGATGGGCGCGCTGGGCATGAAGCCGCGCCAGATATCCTACCTGTTCATCCTGGAAGGGGCGTTGATGGGCGTGGTCGGCGTCATATTCGGCGTGGCGCTGGGTGTGCTGTTCAACAGCCTGCTCGGCCAGGTCGGCATCGACTACAGCCAATTCTCGTCGGTCTCCACATATATGGCGCTGATCAGCGGCAAGGTCTACCCTACGCTGGGGTTGAACAACCTGGTTACGCGCGTGCCCACGGTGCTGATCATCGCCGTGCTGGCCTCGCTGATACCCGCGCACGAAGCTTCTCAGAGTGAACCCGCTGCGGCACTGCATTACGTGTGAGGCTGCCCATGTTACAACTTTACAAAATGGCATTTCGCGACCTGGGGCGCAATCGCCGGCGCTCGTTCCTTTCCGCGCTGGCGCTGGCCATCGGGCTGGCGCTGCTGCTGCTGATGGCGGCCATCGTCGCCGGAGAGATCAAAGCCTCGATGGACTCGTCCATCAAGCTGCAGAGCGGCGACCTGCAGGTGCGCGCCAGTTCCTACAACGAGGATAAGGCCGGCCTGGCCTGGAAGGACCTGATCGCAAACCCGGATCAGGTGGCGGCGCAGATCGCATCGCTGGCGCCGGTGCAGGTCGCCACGCCGCGCCTGTTCGCCAGCGGCATCATCGCCGTGGGCGATAACACCGCGGGCGTGCGCGTCATCGGCATCGACCCGCCCTCGGCGGCCAATGCCCCGTACCGCGATGGCCTGGTCAGCGGGATGTTTCTCAGCGCCGACGACCGCCAGGGCGTGCTGATCGGGCAGACGCTGGCCGATAAGTTCAACCTGAAGGCCGGGGAGACAGTCAACCTGCTGGTCAACACCGCCAACGGCAAGGTGGACCAGCAGCCTTTCATCGTCCGGGGCATCTATACCACGCACACACCCACCTACGACGAGAACACCGTATTCCTGCCGCTGGCGAAGGCGCAGGCCATGACGCAGACCGAAAATCATGCCAGCACCATCTTCATCCTGCTGAAGGACCGCGATCAGACCGATGCGGTGGCCGCCGCGCTGCAGGGAAATAACTACCAGATCAAGACCTGGGTGCAGATGAACGACCTGCTGGTGCAGTTCCAGCAGCTCTCCGACGCCTATATGGTTGTGCTGTACCTGATCGTGCTGGCGATTACGGCCACGGTCATCGTCAATACGCTGATCATGTCGGTGTTCGAGCGCACCCGCGAGATCGGCATCCTGGCTGCCATGGGAATGCGGGGCGGCCGCATCATGGCGATGTTCCTGGCCGAGTCGAGCCTGCTGGCCGTTGGCGGCATCGCGATGGGCCTGGCGCTGGGCGCCCTGATGGTCTACTATGCCACCGTCCACGGGTTTTATATCGGCAATTACGGAGCATCGGGCATCATGCTGGGCGATACGATATACGCGCACCTGACCGCCAGCGACACCGTCAAACTGACGATCACTGCCTTCATCATCAGCCTGCTGGCTGCGCTGTATCCCGCTGCGCTGGCGGCGCGCCTGGAGCCTGTCGATGCGCTGCGCGGCGGGAAACTGGCCTGAGGAGAACACACTATGGAAGTCGCAAAGGTAGAGAATGTCACCCGCACGTTCAAGATCGGCAACGTCGAAACACAGGCGCTGCGCGACGTCAATCTGACCATTGAGGACGGCGAGTTCACCGCGCTGGTCGGGCCGTCCGGATCCGGCAAGACCACACTGTTGCAGTTGATTGGCTGTCTGGATCAGCCTACCAGCGGGCGCGTCTATATCAACGGCAAAGATGTCAGCCGGTTGAACCGCAATCAACGCGCCGATACGCGGCGCGGGACGATCGGCTTCATCTTCCAGTTCTTCGCCCTGATCCCGACGTTGACGGCGTACGAGAACGTGGAGATGCCGCTGCTGCTGGTGGGGATGAACGCCGCCGAGCGGCGCGAACGGGTCACCCAACTGCTCAACTCAGTCGAGCTATCCGACCGCGCGCACCACCGCCCGGATCAATTGAGCGGCGGCCAGCAGCAGCGCGTGGCGATTGCCCGCGCGCTGGCTACGAAGCCGGCGTTGATCCTGGCCGACGAGCCGACCGCCAACCTGGACACGCCCAACGGCGCGCAGGTGATGGACATCATGACGCGCCTGAACCAGGATACCGGTGTGACGTTCGTCTTTGCCACGCACGACCCGCGCGTGATCAAGTACGCCCGCCGCGTGGTCACGCTGCGCGATGGCCGCATTGTGGATGGGGTGGTGGCCGCTGCCAGCCGGAAGGTTGCCGCCGGGGTGTGAGATGAATATCCGAAACGGATTAGCCGTGCTGTGGGCCGTTTTTCTAGCCGGTTGTTCCGCGCTGGGGCAGCCCGCCAATGCGCCATTGCCCACCGTGGTGTTGAGTAACGGCAGCGCGCCTGCTGCGTCAACTCGGGCCGCCAGCCCGATTGCCGGCGTGGGCGTGACGGCATCGGGGAATGTGGCGCCAGCACAGGAAGTGCGCCTGGCCTTCGCGCTGGCGGGACGGGTGAAAACGGTGAATGTCGCCGCCGGCGATCCCGTGAAAGCCGGACAGGTGCTGGCGACGCTCGATGACACCGTGTTACAGGCGCAGGTGCAGCAGGCCCGGGCAGCGCTGACCGCGGCGCAGGCCAACTATGACCTGCTGGCGGCCGGTCCGACGGTTGAGCAGTTGCGCCAGGCCGAGGCCGCTCTTGCGGGCGCCACCGCCGCATACAGCCGCACAGTCGAAAGCGCACGCCCGCTTGATGTGGCTGCGGCCGCCACGGCACTGACTGCCGCAACCGATTCCTACAACAAACTCAAGGCGGGGCCGCAGCCGCTCGATTACGCCGCCGCCGAGGCTGCGCTGAAGAACGCGCAGGCAGCCCTGCAGCAGGCCCAGTTCGCGTACGACGCGGCGTATCAGAGCAACCCGGCAGCGATCGGGGCCAGCCCGGCTGCGCTGGCGCTGCAGCAGGCTACGAACAACTTCGCTTCCGCCAAAGCCGCCTACGACCTGGCCGTGCGCGCGCCGGACGCCGCAACACTATCCGCCGCCTACCAGCGGGTGCAGAGCGCGCGCGCCGCGCTGGAGACGGCGACGCATCCGGCGCGCGATGCCGATATCGCCGCCGCCAAAGCGCAGGTGCGGCAGGCGCAGGCGCAGTTGGATGCCCTCAAGGCAGGCGCGCGCCCCCAGCAACTGGACGCGGCCAGGGCGCAGGTGCAACAGGCGCAGGCGGCGCTGGCTGTGCTGCAGGCGCAGGCGCCGCAGTACGCCCTGACGGCTCCGCTGGATGGCGCAGTGCTCAGCCGCGCCATCGAACCCGGCGAGACCGCTCTGCCCGGCGCACCGGTGCTGGTGCTGGGCAGCCTGGAGCGGCAGCGCGTGGAAACCACCGACCTGAGCGAGCGCGATGTCCCCAGAGTGCAGGTCGGGCAGACTGCCAGCGTCTACATCAAGGCGCTGGATAAAACCGTGACCGGTAAGGTGCGCGCGATTGCCCCGCTGCCCTCGGCGCTGGGCGGCGATGTCGTCTACCGGACGACAGTCGACTTGGACCAGCAGCCCGCAGGCCTGCGCGCCGGCATGACCGTTGTCGTCCGGTTCGGCCCTACCCGCTGATATCGACAACTTCGCGCTTCAGAACGCGGAGTTGTGTTATGATGCGGGTGTGAAAACTGAAAATGGTTTTCAAATAACCGGAAAGCAGGATGAAGCCGGCCCGAAGGCGATGCTGGCGGCGCTGACACGGGCGGGATATTCGAATACGCGCGCCAGGCGATCGGTGCTTGAGGCGCTGTTTGAAGCCAACGGGCAGGCCAGCCCATCCGAACTGCTGGTGCTGGGGCGCGCTCATCATCCTGCGCTGGGCATCGTCACCGTGTATCGCACGCTGGAAGTCTTGTCTGAATTGGGCCTGGTGCGCCGGCTGCACCAGGATGACGGCTGTCATACCTATGCGCCCGTGCAGCACCATCACGGGCACTACGTCATCTGCGTGCGCTGCCACCGCACGATTGAGTTCGAGGGTTGCGACATCGGCGCTGTGATAGCGTCCGTCGAGGCGCAGACGGGTTTCAAGGTGCGCGAGCACTGGCTGGAGATGTTCGGCCTGTGTCCGGATTGCCTGGCGCCTGGTCGCGACGCAGCCTAGCGCAATGCTTAAGCAATTATGGCTCTCCC
>JAKALH010000006.1 GCA_021813225.1 Chloroflexota bacterium | reverse complement strand
TTCGCGCTGCTCGCGCCTTCCCTGCCTTGCAGCAACTGCGGCAGATACCAGATCTGCTGCGGCGTCGCCGTCTGGCCGTCCTTCAGGAAGACACTGCCGTCCTGGTAGTTCAGCGGGCCTTTGTACAGGTTGATGCTGCCATCTGCCAGGCCCTTGGCCAGCGCGTCGACCGACGCCGCCTTGTCGCCCAGCGCCTTGCCGGGCAGGAAGCCGACTGCCGATGTGTCGGGATTGTTGATGTTCTTCCAGTCGGGCGGGTTCCACGAGAAGCTCTCGGTGAGCGTGCCGGCCTGCGCCTTCTTCACGGCGTCCAGGAATGCCGGGCCCCAGTTGAAGTACGGCGAACCCAGGCAGGCATCCGGCGCGATATCGCAGCCCTGCTTGTAGTCGTAGTGCACGTAGTAGTCTTTCTTGCCGGCGCTCTGCATCTTCTTGGCTTCGGTCGCGGCTTCGGGCGTGTCGATGCCCGACATCACAACGTCGAATCCGCCGTTGTAGAAATCGTCGGCCACCTTGGTCGGGTCCAGTGTGACGCCGGGGATGTTGAACCAGAAGCCGATCCAGGTGACTTTGAACTCAAGCGCCTTGGGGTCTTTCTTCAGCACGTTGGTCCAGCAGTACTTGGCGCCCAGGTACGCGGATGCGGCCAGGCGGCGGGTTTCTTCGTTAATCAGCGGGCCCAGGAAACCGATCTTGCCCGTTTGCGTGCCCAGCGCGGCGGAGCAGCCGGCCAGCATCTTCATGTATTCCATCTGGCCCATGATGTTGATCAGGTTCTTCTGCTCTTTGAAGTTCTTGCCGTCCTTCCACGCATAGTCGCCCGAGACGTGAATCACGGGGATATTCGGGTGTTTCTTGGCGGTTTCCAGCGCGTCGTCCTTGAAGTCATCCGAGTTGAAGATGATCATATTCGCGCCCTTGGCGATCAGATCGTCGGCAACCTGGGTCCCTTTGGTATTCGGACGGTCGGCGGAGTTGACTTTGTCGACGTATTCGAAGCTGAATCCGGGCATCTTGCTCTTGACGTACTCAAGACCTTCATAGGTGGCCTGATTCCAGCCCTTATCGTTGTAAGGGCCGACCAGGACCATGCCGACTTTGAAGGCGCCGCCGGCGGCGGGCGCCGTCGTGGCGGCCGGCGCTGTGGTCGCAGCCGGCGCTGCTGTGGCGGCTGGAGCGCTGGTGGGTGCGGCTGTCGGCGTGGCGCCACAGGCGCTGATCAGCAGGCTGGCGCCCGCCAGCACCGTCATAGATCTGATAAGACTGACCTTCATGCTTGTGTTCTCCTTCCTCTCGTTAACTGACTGAAACGAATGGCGTCGCAGGCTCAATTCTGACTGGATACTTTTGATTCGCGAATTGTCTTGTGTTCGCGCTGCCACCTCCGGGTTCACGTGTATCTGGCGATAAAGTAAAAACGGGTTCGCGAATGACCGACGAGTGATCGACACGTCAATTCGGAACCCGTATCCTCGCGGATGACTCTTAATTTATACATCATATTCTAACTGTGCATTCCGACTTTCCGTCAGCGCGGCGACCAGAATGCCACCACGCCCGACGCGATGCGTTTCAGGCTGGCTGTGGCACCGCTGCTGTCCAGTGAGGCGACCACCATATCGATGTCCGGGCGGGTGTGCGATGCGCTGGTGAAGACCAGATGCAGGCTGTCCGGCGACCACGGCGTGACGGCGTGCGCATACTGATCAAAGTAACTCAGCACATTGACCACCCCCTGGGTGGGGTAGGTGTCGGCTGCCGTGAGAATGCCGGATCCGTCGGCGTCGACGATCTGTATTCGCAGCAGAGGCGAACTTGATGGCACGGTGCTGCTGATAGTGCCGCCGCCGAAATCCGTCGGCGTGCCGCTGCTGACCACCGAGTACACCGCCAGCCGATTGCTGTCGGGCGCCCAGAAGAAGGCGATGGCCGAGTCGTGCAGTTGCGACCGTGAGCCGTCCTTCAGGTTGTAGAGGAACAGGGGCGCCGGGTTGGACAGGGGCAGCGCGCTGTCGATCCAGGCGATGCCGCTCCCGTCGGGCGCCCAGGCGAATGAGGCCCCTGTATCGAGCGGCGCCACGGAGCAGATGGGCTGGCCGGTGTTATCGGCCAGCACCAGGTCGTCGTTGTTATTGGTGCGTGTAACGAACGCCGCATACTTGCCGCCGGGAGAGTATTGCGGCGCTTTGAAGTTGCCCGGCAGGCTGGCCAGACGCGCGGGTTTGTCCGTAGCCGTGTCGACGATAGACAGGTGTGCATCGGCATTCGTTGCCGGCGAACCGCTCATGTGCGTCAGTACCGCGGCGGAATCCAAGCGCCAGTCGTAGTAGGCCGTCGAACCCTGCTCGACGACGGTGACCTGGCCGCCGCTCGGGTTGACCATGCGGATGGCGCCGTTGCTGCTGTTCAACGTGAGGAACGCAATCGTGCGTCCATCGGGCGACCAGTCCATGTAGGGCAGGGTGTCCTGCGATGTCGTGTACAGGCGGGTCAGCGGCGCTTTCTGGCGGGCGGGGCTGCTGTATAGCGTCTGCGTCACCGTGTTTGTGCCCGATATCGTGGTGTAACCCACAAATGCCAGCGACTGGCCGTCGGTCGAAAATGTGGGATTGGCATAGACCTTCAATAGTGATTTGTCATCGACGGTATTGGCGTCGGTCGTCACCAGTTGGATATTCGCGCCCGTCTGGTCGGTCAGGGCGATGTTGCCGTCGGTATTCACATAGACGATGCGGCCGTCGCCGGTCTTCGCCGCACTCGCAGCAGTCGCCGCGGGGCGGGGGTCGGGCGGCATCGCCGAGCAGGTCAGCAATCCGGATGATGTGCCGGGGGCGACTGTGCCGGTGGCGACGACAGGCGCCGCGGTGACCGGCGGCGTGCTGGTTGCTTCAGTGGCCGTGGCCGGTACGGTGCGCAGGGGGGCCAGCGTACTCGTAGGCAGCAGAGCCGGCGCCGTCGGCGCGCCGGATGGCAGTTTCAAGCCGCCGCAGCCGCTCAGCAGCAGGCCGGCCACCGCCAGCATGCCCGGCAGCCGCATGCGCCTTCGGGCCGCCGCGCTCGTTCGGATTCGCAGATCAACCAGCATCTCTCACCTCCAGGACCACCGCCGCGCACGGAACGGTTTTTCAGTTTACCCCAGCATGCTGAGAACCGGCTTATGGACTGCTGGATGGAGCGCATCGCGTCGGGGCGGCGTGTCAACTGATGTACAGGTAGGCGACGCGCATCCCGTCTACGGCAGTGTCGTTGGGTGCAGTGGGCAGGCCGGGCCAGTTGCCGCCTGCTGCGGCATGGAAGATGATGAAATAATGCAGCGGCACCGGGCCGGCGGGTGTACTCACGATACGCACCGGGATACGCCGCAGCAATTCGGCGCGCGGCACCTTTGAGTTTTGCAGGACTTCATAGCTGTCGACAATCCCGATATCGTTGAAATAGGTGCGCCAGTGCCCGTCGGTGGCGAAGTCGAAGGTGATCTTTAAGTAATCCTTCATCCAGTCGAACGGCGCGTTGTGGTCAGCCATGAACTGCAGCCAACGCGGCCCCGATGTGTTATAGAAAAACTGCCCGTCGTAGTACAGCGCCGCTGCGGTGCCGCTGCCCGGCCCCTGCCTGTGCAGGCCGCTCATGATGAACGATAGACTGGCGCTGCTGTGCCCCACGGCTTCCAACAGGTCGATTTCGATCATCAGGTCGTTGAACCGGTCGCGCAACTGCTGCAGATCATCGGCGGTTATGGCGCCGGTGGCCTGCAGACCAGCCAGGTCGGTTGACAGGCGGTCCAGGTCGGGCAGCAACCACACCCCCACGAAGGTGTTGTCAATGCCAGTCGTGATTTCGGCGCCATTTACCCGTTCGGTATGAATGCCCATCGGCAGCCTGACGAGGAATTCAATGTGGCTGAAGCGGTCGGGCGGATTCACGTGAAAGGCTGAACTGGCAAAGCTCTGGCCGATGACACCCAGGCGCCTGGCCGTGGTCCTGATGGGCTGGCCTTTGTCGTTCAACAACTGCAATTCCGCGGGCGTGAGCTTATGCACACTGCAGTACAACACCTGGCCGAGGATGGGGTCGGGGATGAAGACGGGCTGGAAAGGAAAGCCGCCGAGGTTTGCGGCGACCATGGCCGGGTCGCCCAGTTTTGCCAATCCCCACGGCTTGCCGAAGCCGATGCCGAACTCGTTGTCGTTGTAGGCTCTGAAGAACTCCTGCTGGTCATTCAGGCGGTAGAAGCGCGCACTGGCGGGGCCGGTTGCCGCGAGGTTGTGATTCACGGCGAGCGCTGCCCGTGGAGCGGCCATGGGGTGTGCCAGTTGGTGCGCGACCGCGCGACCGGCCAGGATGCCGTTCAGCGATATTCCTGCGGCTGCCAGTGCGCCGGCTCTTAAAAAGGCGCGCCTGTTGAGTTTATCCGCCATTTACCGCTGCCTGCGCGCTGTGATGATTCACCATGTGAGACCGCTGTTTACATTACCACAGGTGCGGGTTTCGACGAATAGGTGAACTGGCGGATTGATGATTGAGCCGCAACGGTCAATGTAGCAGATGAGACTTCGGGGAGATGCGCAAAAGGGGGAAGAACGTCTGGAACTTCAGTGAGCCGCCAGGGACTCGAACCCCGAACCAATTGATTAAGAGTCAACTGCTCTGCCAGTTGAGCTAGCGGCCCACGTTCGCCACGGTAACCCGTGTATCTCAGCGGCAGGCATTTTAACAGCAAACCGCCCGCGTGACAAGAGCATAGCACTTTACAATCTTATTCTAAGTACTTCATAGTGAATTCTAATAATGCTTTTATCCATCATCTAAATAAGCACATCCGCTTATTTACTACCTTATTCATGACGACACAATCGTAACTGAGTTTGCGCCTGCTATAAGCGTTGCATGCTAGTAGTGCAGGCAAACGAAATCATTTCGTATCGTAGCAGTTCATAGAACGATCATGGATTTACTAAGTCGCTTCTTCAACATACAGCAACAGGGCAACCTGACTGCCATTGTTATCGCGGCTATCGCCGGGATAACGGTGTTGATGATCTTCGCCGGGCTGTTGATCCCGCCCAAGGGACGCCCGGGCAGCCTCATGAAGTCGTTGAAGAATCTGCCTCGACGCAACCTGGCCGGCATTCAGAAGAAACTGGACAACGCCCAGATCGAAGTGTCCGCACTCGAATATGTTCGCCGCAGCCTGATGTTCGGCGTGCCCGTGGGCCTCTTCCTGGCGCTGCTGGTCGGTTCCGTCGTCCTGGTCGCTGTCGGCATCTTCGCCGGTTTCATGGTCACCTGGACGAAGCTGGAGCAGGAACGCGACCAGAAGCTGGTGAAGTACACCAAACAACTGGCCAGCGCCTGCGATACCATCCGCACTGCCTACAACGTGAATCCCTCGCTGAAGAAGGCGCTTGAGGCCGTCGCCGAATACTCGCAGTCTCCCGTGCGCGACGACTTCCATGAGATTCTTGTGGCGGCCAGTCAGGAGCGCTTCGTCGAAGGATTGCAGGAGATCGCGGAACGGCGGCGTTCCATCGTGTTCGATACCGTCGCCACCAGCCTGATCCGCGCCAGCGAAGCCAGCGGCGAAGTGAACGACATGCTGATGCGGCTGTCTGATTCGACACGCCAGAACGTCGGCGCCTTTGAAGATGCGACTACCAGTCAGCTCAATGCCCGTTCCTCCATCACATGGGGCACCTACGGCCCCTGGCTGATCTTCTGCATCTTCCGCTTCATGACCATCGGCATGAGCCTGATGGTGGGCGGTGCCGGCGGCAATCTGTTCGGGCCGTTGACCAGCTTCTTCTCGACCATCGGCGGGAACATCCTCGCCCTGGCGGCCGCGCTCATCTCTATCGGCGTGTATCGCTACGCCATCGGCATCTCACAGCGCGGCCTGGTGGTCAGGCGCGTATCCATGACGGAGCCGACTGCGGTCAAGGTCGGCCAGAGGCCGCTCTCAAACCCGCAGACCGCCGGCGGCCTGAACGCGCAGTCGCGGCCCATTGCAGGCGTCTTTGGAGGCGGCAATGCTTGAGCTGCTTTACGTCCTGGCTGGCATCAGCGCCTTCCTGGTATTTGTCGGCATGATGATGCCGCGCAACAGCCGCAAGGACCCGTCTTCGCGGGCGATTACGCCCAGGCAGTACCGCCCGCGCAGCATCGGCAACAGCCGCATCCTGGAGCCAATCGCACGAGAGGGTCTGCGCCAGGCCATGCGCAAAGACTCGACCAATGCCCGCTACCTGCGCCATCTGAAGCAGGCTAACTGGTACTGGGAACCGGGCGAGCCGATGATGCCCAATATGAACGCACCGTACTGGAATCTGGAATCCATGTGGGGCGAGAAGATTTTCGGCGCTCTGCTGTATGGAAGCCTGGTAGCGATTGTGATCGTCATCGCCGGCCTGTTCATGAGCCTGACCCGCGGCCTGTCCATCCTGCCATACCTGGCAGGTGCGGTTATCCTGGGCGGCGGGGTAGGGTGGTTCATGTTCGGATCGCCCGATGCGGCGGTTGCCGGCGCGGCCGCCAGACGCCAGAAGGAACTGGCGCTTGAGATGGGTTACCGAATCCCCGAGTTGCGCGGCGATGTGATGGCCGGCAATACCATCCAGCGCGCCATCCGCAACATGGCGCGGCGACCGGGCGGGCCATTTGTCGAGGAGATCCGCCGTGCTGTAACCGTGCTGGATGTCACGAAGGACGACGCCCTGGCCATGGATCAGCTCGTCGAACGCAACCAGGGCAATGAACTGGTGATCGAGTTCGCCAATAACCTGAAGATGGTATCCCGGCAGGGCGGCCAGATCGGCCCTGTATTGAATATCCTGGCGGATCTGGCCCAGGAGCGCCTGCGTCTGCAGATACAGACGCAGGCCCGCAAGAACCTGCAGGAAATGACCCGCCCAATCGGCCTGAGCAGCATGTTGATAACGACATTATTGATTATTGTGCCTGCAATGGCCGGCGTTATGGGGAGTATCGCGAGGTAACCGGGTCTCCCCGGCAAACTTATGGAGGTGCCCGCACACAGATGCCTTGGCGAGGAGCACAAGTCGAAATCTAAGAAGATTCTCATATTAAAAATTATCACAATTCATATTAGGGGGAACACAATCATGTTCAGCAAACTTCAGGACCTTTCGACACTGGCATACCTGCGCGCGCAGGACGCTATTCAGAAGATTGAGCGCGGCGATGCGGACAGCTCCGGCTCGACCCTGCGCACGGTGGGCGTGGTCGCCCTGGTGTTGATCGTGGTGGCCGTGCTCGGCATCGCCATCTACGGTGCGGCCAGCAACGCCGCCGGCAACATCAATTCCGCCAGCTTCAACTTCAAATAGGCGGCATACGCGGATACCGCCTGCACCGATGCAATCGACCGCATCGCCGAAATGACGCGCGAGGGCATGCTGATGACATTCCTTAATGCTATGGGTGTCGTCACCCTGGTTCTCATCATCGTAGCCGTCATCGGTGTGGCGGTGTTCGCCCAGTCAGACAGCACAGCGGTCGTGACCGCCAACGCCCGCTATTCATTCGGTCCATAGGGGTGCCGAAAATGATAAAACCGATCGTTAAATCCCCTGTCGGAACATCAGCACAGTGGCACAGGTTATTCCAGCAGGCCGAAAGCGGCAGCATGGACGGCGGCAACTACTCCGATATCGTCTTCGCACCGGTGCTGGTCGCGTTGCTTCTTTTCGGCCTGATGGTGGCGCTGGTCGGGTTCTATCGCGTGGGTGCCAGTTACGCGGCGCAGGGCAGCGCGCAGTTGGCAGCGGTAGCGCCGGACAGGGCCAATGCCGC
Organism: Chloroflexota bacterium; assembly: GCA_021813225.1. Classification (GTDB taxonomy): domain Bacteria; phylum Chloroflexota; class Anaerolineae; order J036; family Brachytrichaceae; genus CAIXPS01. Next base: position 12,530 of record JAKALH010000006.1, on the reverse strand, counting down.
GCTTCAGAACGCCTGGAGCGGTTGGACTCAAGGGAATGCGCCGCCGAATGGCATTGCCGTCGATTCCCAGTCTCGCACTGTCAGCGCCAACATTGCCACAACGAAGTCCTACAACATGGGAGTCCTCGGGAATTACCGGTTCCAGATATCGGCAGGGAGCGGGATCCATGTGCGGTCAGAACGCTTCTATCCGGGACAGCCGGTCTGTACCGACACCGGTTGCAATGAATAAAACTCAGGGATCGTCAGCGCCAGCCACGAGACAGACGCCGAAGCGCGTTCTGTCTCTTCTCGTTGTTCTGGTTCGCCGCGCCGAAAGCGGCGAGGATTCCAGCTTCGAGTTCAGCAGCGTGATCGTGCCCATGGTCATCATGGTGCTGCTGATTGCGTTCGCGACGATCGTGCGGGCGGCGCAAATGCCGGTCTGGACGGCGGCCAGCGAATGCGCGCGCGCTGCGGTGGCGTCCGAGACAGAGTACATCGGGCGACAGCAGGCCCGCAACGCGGCGCTGCAGTCTCTGTATGGCAACGCCATCGATCCTAGCTCGGTTGTGATCACGATTACCGGCGACTGGACGCCGGATACGCTGGTGACCTGCCACGTCCATTACGACATCGATATGTCGCGCCTGGCTTTCTTTGCGGAGCTGACCGGCGGCGCAGTGCCTATGGACGCCGAAGTGTCGCTGCGGACGGAGCCGTTCAAGTCCAAATGGCAGTAGGCAGATATGAACAGACATTTCAACGGATTCCTGAGAAAAAACTGGCGCCGGAGCGAGTCGGGCTACACCGTCACGTTCCAGGCCGTGTACTACACCGTGATGCTGTTCATGTTCTTCGCGCTCATCTACGACTTCGGCAACGTCGGCTACGCCTTCTCGGTCACCAGCAATGTGGCACGGTTGGCGGCGCAGGACGCCGCCAAGGACATCGACACGAGCACGTTTATCAATGACCAGCAGATTCGCCTGAAAAGCGATGCGCTGGCGCGGGCGCAGAATTACGTCGACGGGATGACGAACGGCCGCATGAAAATCACGTCGCTCACTATCAATCACCTCAATACGCGCGATGTGCTTGTGCTGCAGGCCTACACCACTGCGGACGTGCCCGTGCTGCACTCGTTATTCGGTCTGGCGCCGGTCACGCTGTGGATATCTGCCTATGCGGAGCCTGCATACGGCATCAGCCGGGAAGGGCAATGACATGAACTCAACAATTGTGAAAGGTAATCTCTTCAAGCGCGCCATCGACATTTTCCGGGTGGGGCGGCGAACGTCAACGGATTACCGCCCCACATTTCGAGAGTCGGGTTACCGGCGCTCGGTTGTCAACCGGCTGACGCCCCTGACCAGGTTTCTGCTTGGCCTGGGCGTGCTGGCCCTGTTTGCAGCGGCGTTTCTCGCTGTGAATCGCCTGTCAAACAGCGGCAACGGGACGCAGATGCTGTCTGATGTCATGCCGTTTCAACCAGAGGTGACGATCTACCAGCAAGCCGTGCCGACAACCGCAGTGACTGCGCCGCAGCAAAAGGCCGCCGTACAGTCACAGGCTGCCGCAACGCCTGAGGTCAAGCCGACCGTCGACACCAGCCGCGCGCCGTGGGCAAGCCAGATGACGAAACAACTGGATGGCACCCTGTTGGCTCCGCGCGCCGTGGTGGACAAGGCCATGACCGACCTGGGCGCCTACTATGCCATTCAGCGCAATATGTCGCTCGAAGACTATATGGCCAGACGCGACGAGATCCTGAAGACATACTTCACCGGCGCCGCCCTGGCACAGATGCAGGGCGTGGAAGCCACCCGCGACCTGTATGGCGTAAACCGCGCCGGCCGCTACACCATCGAGGTTCGCGACTTCGCGCCGGACGGCTACTCCGCGAAAGCCGCCGTGATCACACGCGGCTGGATCGTCGATCTGTATGACGTTACCACCAGCCAGTTGCTGGCGCAGGGCCGCGCTAAACCAGATACCCTCACCATCATGTCTATTCTCTACGACCGGACCGATGGACGCTGGAAGTTCGCCTCGGTCGATGAGACAACGGATCTGACCAATGGAAAATAACACGCAAACACCAGGAAGGAGCCCGCGTTCGAATGCTGCCCTGTTTATGGGCGTGCTGCTCAGCCTTGCGCTGGCTTGCCTGCTGCTGGCCGTTTCGGCGGGCGGGCCGGTGGGGGCGTCGAATAACATGTCGTTCAATATAACGGTAACGGCAACAGGCGATGGAAGCCTGAGCGGGATCATCATCGGCAGCGGTACGTCAACCGGCCCGACCATGCCGCCACCCACGCTGGCTTCCGTATCCACTTCCACTTCTATCCCGGCTACCACACAACCCAGCGCCACACCGACGCTGACGAGGACTCCAAAACCGACCGGTACAGCGACACCGGCGGTGACGAAGACTCCAAAACCGACCGGTACGGCGACACCGGCAGTGACGAAGAACCCGAAACCGACTAGGACGCCGCGACCGGCGGCGACGGATAACGTGGAACCGACCAGTACGCGCAAACCGGCGGCGACGGATAACGTGGAACCGACCAGTACCCCGCAGCCTGATGCTACCGACCCTGGAAACTCGACCGGAGACCACAAATCGGTCACCAGAACGCCCGAGCCAGAATCGGCAGAAACGCGACAACCCACTCCTGTAGACGAGAATGACGGCGATGATGACCATGGAAAGGTGCCGCCTACCAAGACGCCTCGCCCGACCAAGACCTCTATCCCCGACAAGAAAATCACTATCTGCCACGCCACGCACAGCGCCTCTAACCCGTACGTGGAAATCACAGTTTCTGTCAACGGCCTGAACGGGCATGGCGAGCACCCCGACGACATCATCCCTGCTCCCGCCGGCGGCTGCCCGCAACCAACGCCGAAACCGCAGAATGAAACCAACCACTACCAGTACACCTGTCAGGTGGGCGAGAAATCCGATTCGAATACGGGTGAAGCCTGCTCGGATGGCTACTACGGCACCGATATGCTGTTCAAAGACGGCGCGTGGTGGACTGTCGACACATTCTGTATGACCAAGACACAGTGCCAGAAGACGGAAGGAATATCGCTTGACCAGTATAAGCAGTTGCCCTGTGTGCCTGTCATCACGCCGGAGGGAATCACGTTACAGTGTAAGTCGGATGGCCTGCTGCAGACGTGGAACCTGCGGGCGAATTCCAGCACATCCTGCCCGGTGAACCAGGTGCTGCGCTCGCCGTACCCGCGCTCGCTGGTCAACGTGCCGACGAATTTCCTGCTGCAGCCGCAGGAATACAACACCATCGACGGCAACGCCAGTTCACCGCAGAGTCCGGCGAACCTGAGCGAATTCGTCGATGCCAACGGCAACCCCACCAAATCGGGTTACGATGCTGGCGTGTGGAAGGATCTGGTGCTGTATATGCGCAGCCGGCGTTTCAATGGCGGCGAGAGCTGGTTTGGCCAGACGGTTCCCAAGCCGCAGTGGACCTTCAGCGACCGCTCCTGGAACACTGGCCCGTATGCCAAGAAGCAGGAAGGCACGCAGGCAACCTATGTCTACCAGACATCCAGCGCCGGCTTGCTGACCCTGTTCGGGCGCGAGTTCGACATGGTGAATAAAGTGCCTGGCAATATCTACGATCTGCCTGCTTACGATGTCACAGTCAAGACATTCTGCGGGCACGAGTGGAAGGTGACAGTCACGATTGCCACGCGCACATGGCATCCCAGTGGCGCCTGCTATCCAACTACCCTGTACCCTGACGGTACGACCTACGAACCGCCCGGCACCTCGAACGACGGTTGTGCGCCGGGCTATGTCTCGCCGGGTTCCTACACCTATGGCTGGCAGAATTACCAGACCGACTGGGCCGGCATCGACTTGACACAGATGGGGCGCTCGACATCGTATGACGTGCGAACCACTACACAGTCCGGCGGCATGTGGCAGGATACCGTGTACTGGGATCTGCCGCCAGGCATCTGGGTTCCGGTCGTCGAAGTGCAGTCGGTGTTGCGCGACTCGTGTGTAGCGTCGGGTGCGTGCCAGCCGCCATCAGCTAATCCATAACTGAACCATTGAATATATAGGCGACTTGCAACTTAACGGGCAGACAGCGCTGTCTGCCCGTTAATGTTTACATTCCGTTCTATCTACTGCGAATAAATAGGCGCTATCGCGGATTTACCCACTGTTGCTCATACAGACAATATGTGCAACACATGATGATAAACACTCGGATACACTCGCATGTCAGTCAGCCGGGGATTCCGCGCAACAAAACCAACATAATTACCGTGTGGAGCGCCTCTCGACGTGACTGGAACGCTGTCAGACACATAGAAGCCGCCTGTTTTGGTTGGATGCGTAATGTATTCGGGTTGTGGCCGCGCGTAGGACAGTCGGATACACACACCTGGGTCGCAGGCATGAATGCTGCGCCGGTAGGTTACCTGATTGCGTATCCAAATATGCTGGATGAACAGCCCGTCATGTACATCGGGGGTGTGGGGACACTTCCGGAATATCGCAGGCGGGGCGTCGGCACTCACCTGCTGCATGCCGTTCTCAGCGAGTATCCGCGGCTCTGGCTGCATGTGCGCGCCGGAAATGCAGACGCCATTGCGCTGTACCAGAACCTGGGCCTGCAACAGGTACGCCGCCTGCCGAGGTTCTACTCGAACGGCGACGACGCCATCGTGATGGCAACCTCATAACTCAAACCTGGTTGAAAACATCATACCAGCCAGCCTGCAAGGGTGCATACCACACTATGAAAAATGTGTTGGCATCGATAAAATATTTCGCGGTTGCGGCCGGCCTGCTGCTGGGTGCAGGCAGTTCGATGGCTCTCGCTGCCGGCCGTGAGACGGGGGCTTTCCCGCAGGCTGAACCCACCGCAACCCCGGCAACAACCCCCACCATGACCGCCTCTCCCGCTGCCACCATTGCGCCGCCCGCAACGCTGATCACCATTCGCGGCACCGCCTGTATCGATCAGGATATGAACGGCCTGTGTGCCCCTTCGGAGGCGCGCGTCCCGAACGTCGTGGTGCGCGGATCGGCCGGCGCCTTTGCCATTACGGACAGCTCCGGGCAGTATGCGCTGCAGGTAAGCCCCAACTCTCAGATCTACATCGCCATTCCGGCGGGTTTCAAGAGCGCTACGGGCAACCTGAATCACCTGTACTTCCAACTGGCCGGCCCCACGACACTGGATGTTGCCCTGGCGCTGGATGGCGCTGCGACCACCCAGCAGTCCAGCGGAAAACTCGCTGTGCCGCAGGACAGCTCCAGCCCGGCCACCAGTGACGCGCCGGCCGCCATCGCGGCGCCGTGGCAATCCGGATGGCTGGTGCTGGCGGCTGTCGTCATCGTCTCGGTCGGGCTGGCCGTGCTGGTCGTGCGGCAGGTCACAATGAAGTCCGTCGCGCAGCAGAACGACAGGTTGCACGATGAGCAGGTGAAGGCGCTGAGCGATATATTGCGCGCGCCGGACGGCTGGCAGCGCATCGCCGGGCAGATTCTGGCCGACGCCCTGAACCGGAACGTCTCCGTCGACGAATCCTTCGGCATTCTGAATGTCTCCAGCGAACCGGCGCCGCGTTTCACCGTCGTCACCCGGGATTTTCGCGTGGTCATATTCACCACTGGCCTGCGTACAGCCAGAAAAGCGCGCATGATTCGCAAAGGCGACCGCGTGGTTGACGTGACGCGGCGCTCTTTGAGCAGCCATACCGGCGCCAGTATGCTCTGGCAGCATGCCACGGTTGAGCGCAACATGAACCAGCTTAGTCCGCCGTCGGCGGCGCACTGGTACATCATTGCGCAATCCGGCAGCAAAGCCAGGCGCTCCCGCACGCCGATCGTGCGGCATCGATCTCCCGTAAGCCTGCGCCGTCTCGTGTCTTACCTGGGAGGGCGGGCGCAATGACGGCAGCCATCACCGCAACCGGAGCATTGCTCGCCTATGCGGGGCTGATCTGGCTGGCGAACCAGTATAGCCAACGCTCCGGCTGGCAGCCGCCGCCGGGCAGCGCCGGCGCCAACCCCGCCTTGCGCCGCAATGTCGCCATCGTGCTGGGCGCATTAGCAGTGGTGGGATGCTCCGCCGGCACCAGCCTGTGGGTGAATGACTGGCTGGCACGTCTGTTGATTGTCGGCCAGGCCGTGCTGCTGGCCGCTGCCGGCGCCAGCGACCTGCGCCGCTTCCATCTGCCTTTACCGCTGACGCTGACCGGTATCGCCGTGGCGCTCTTTACCGTCACCCAGACTCACATGCCGGTGCTGTACTTCTCGTTCGCGCTGGCATGGGCGCTGGTGGTCATCGTGCTGCACGCCGCGCTCTCGCGCGGTTCTATGCAGTTGGGCGATCACATCGCCACCATCTGGATCGCACTGGCGCTGCCTTTCAACGGGCTGCTGGCGGTGCTGACTGGCGACCTGGCGAATGTGGCCATTGCGCGCGTGAAAAGCCTGACCGGCAAGAAAGTCGCCGCCGCAGGGGCCTGGCTGGTGGTTGCTGCAGCGCTGATCGGTGTGCCGCCGTACTACGCCTGGTTCAAGTCTGCCATGCCGGTAACCGAAGCCCCGGCGCAGCCGGCTGCTGTGGCATCATCCGTACGAGCACTGGCAGCCGGCCAGACGTACCTCCCGCCGTTGGCCGATTCCGCTGCGATCCGCCAGCACGACCAACTGGTGACGGCGTTATACATCATCACCGAGCGCGCCAGCCAGTACACGGCGGCGGTAGCCCTGGCAAACACACGCGCCGGCCGCATCAACGCCGCCAGCAGGGAAGCCGGCAACGTGGCTCAACTGGCGGCGCTGTCCAACCGGCTGGCGCCCGGATCGGGGGTCGGCGCCGTGCTCAATGAGCTGGCGACGGCTCTTTCGACATACGACGTAGACGCCGTGCGCTCTGCCAGCCAGCGCCTGGCGGATATGCGCCGGCAACTCTCGACATCCGGCGCGGCAGGCAGTCAGAACGACAACGGGCCAACCCTGCAAAATTCCAACAACTGAAGGATTCGATTGAGGCACGAGATATGCGCAAAATATTCCTGGTTCTGGGCGTGATTCTTGGGGTGATCGTGGCGGTGGGCATCTACATGTTCATCCAGTTCTCACGCCCCGCCACCGTCGATGTCCCCGTCGCAATCGGGCCGATCCCGGCCGGCACCGTCCTCAAGCCGTTCCTGTTCCGCATCGTCCACATGTCCAACGTCGACAAAGACACGCTGTCCCAATGGGTGACAGCGGCGGACTGGGCAAACGTCGCGGACGGCAAATCCACCACCAGCGATATTCGCAGCGGATTCCCGGTGGCGCGCGCGCAGATCGACCCCAACTCGTCGGGCGCTGTGGAAACGCGATTGTCCAATGCGATTACCGGAACCAATGATTACTATGTCGTCGTGCCGGTCAAACCCGACGAAGTCGGGGCCTATATTCAGCCATTCGACCGCATCGACCTGATAGTCAGCCTGGGTTCGGCCAGCCTGTCGGCGCTCACGCTGCCGCCGACGATGACAACTGCCGCAGGCGATGTCGTTAATGCCGACCTGAACGTTACCCAGACCATCCCGCTGCCGATCTCCAAACTGATCATGCAGGACATGACCATCATCCGCATTGACCGCGCCGCCCCTTCGGCAAGCAACAGCGCCGCCCGCGCTGCCGACCCGGCCAACGCCACCGGCGACGTGCAGCGGCTGTACCTGCGGGTGACCCGCGATCAACTGGAAGTGCTGAGCTTCGTGCTCAATAACGGCAGGCACAACTACGCTATCCGCGCCGCCACCGGTTCGCAGGAGACGCCGCCTTCCGACGGAGTGACCTGGGACGACTTCGTGCGCTGGTTCTACGCGCAACGCGGCAACAACGCCAAGGGCGCCGCGCCGTTCGACACCATCAGCCCGTCCCGACCGAAGTAGCGTCTCGACGCCAAAGGCTCTGGCAGGCAGGAGTGATCATATGACTGAAGAGAAAAAGTATCGTCTATCGGTGGGATATCGCAATTCGTCCGACGTCGAAGCCCTGCGCGATGCGCTGACCTTGACGGACATCAAGGTGATCAGCTACGACCAGGATGCGCAGCGGGTCTTCGACAATGCCATCCGGCTGGATGCGGATATTGTGTTGATTACCCCCGACTGTGTGGGGTATCGCACGGCTATCCTGCAGGATCTGCTGTTTCAGCGCACCAAACCCATCCCGGTGATCGGCTGGGTCGAGGCGCAGGGCGACGACGGCCGCCAGATGATGTCGCACGGCGCAGCGGGATATGTCACGTTGCCGCTGGACGACATCCAGGTCAGCAACTTCATCAACCTGGTGCATGAGATCGTGGACCGCGAACGCAAGCGCCGGGAGAGCGGCGAGGCGGCGCCGGCTCTGCCTAAGGAAGCGGCGAGCGAGTCGCACACCCAGATGTGGCAGAGCAAGGTCATCGCCGTATACGTGCCGAAAGGCGGCGGTTCTCATCGCACGACCACCGCGGTGAACCTGAGCGTCGTTCTATCGCACGTGACGATGGGCAACCAGCCGACGATGCTGCTCGACTTCGACCAGACCAAAGGCGACTGCCACACCATGCTCGGTTACATCATCTCCAGCGAGATCAAGCTGGCACTGGCGCGCAACATGCGCGTCATCGAGCGCGGCCTGTACGACATGCTCGTCAACGTCGGCGTGCGCTATGGCCTGCAGGGCACTTCGATGATCACGCTGCCGTTCATCCGTAACTACATGGTCGATTCGCCGGCGGTGGACGAATCGCAACTGGATTTCCTGCCGGGCCTGATGCGCCCGACGGACAACGGCTCACAGGAGTTCCGCAACCGGCCGATGGTGCTGGAAATCGCCCGCGCCATCATCCAGCAGGTGCGCCGCGCCTACTCGTTTACGGTTGTCGACCTGGGGCAGGACTTCGCGGCGCCTCTGCACGAAGCGGCTATCCGCGAGGCCGACGACGTGCTGGTTATCGTTCCGCCCAACATGACGGCGGTGCTGGATACCCGCTATGCGCTGCAGAGCCTGGAACGCTACTTCGGTGACCTGAACAAATTCCGCCTGGTCACGACCGGCTACGACCCCAACTTCGGCCTGACCGAGCGCGACATGGTGGACATGCTGGGCCTGCCGCTGGCCGCCACGATTCCGTTCGAGCCGTTCGTCGCCACGCAGGCCATCAACACCCATACGCCTTACGTGCTGACCGATTCCGGCCCGCTGGGCACGACCATGCGCGCACTCGGCTCCATGTATCTGCCGCAACTGGCCGCTAACGTCAAGGTGCGCCCGACCAAAGTCAGCGGTTTCTCAATCAAGCGCCTGTTCGTCAAGCAAGCCTGATATCGAACATCTTATATAGAGGAGCGTGACAGTGTTCCGAAGAAACGATAAACCGACGCCGCCGGCCATCCCGGCCTGGGACAACAAGGCACGGGTAAAAGAAATCGATCCGCGCCAGCCCGGCGCCGTAGCTGCGTTCGCCACTGTTTCCCCTGCGCCGGCCGGGGAAAGGGCGGTCGCGGATACGGAACCGTTCGACATCGTGCTGGAAGCGGTAAAGAACGAGTTGAAAACCGGCCGCCGGCTGGCGCCTTCCGCCTACGATAACCCGACCGACGAAGACTACGGCGTCGTGATGCAGTGTGCGCGGGAACAGATTCAAATCTATAACTCCAGCGCCCCCTCGCGCGGTTTGCCTCTGCTGCTCGATACTTCCATCTCCGAAATGAGCACCGAGGTTGAGCGGCTTGCCAAGCGCATCACCGAAGACGTGCTGGGGTGGGGGCCGATCGCCCCGTACATGGAAGACCCCGCGGTGGAGGAAATCTTCATCAACGGACACAACACGATATTTGTGCAGAAGGCGGGCAGCCTGCCGGAGAAAGTCAAGGTATCGTTCCGCAGCGCCTACTCGCTGAGGCTGTTCATCAACAACAAGCTGGACTACGGTTCGGGCGGGCGCGGTGTCACCGTGAAGACGCCCTGGCGCGACCACCGCCTGCGCGACGGCAGCCGCGTGCATGTCATCATGGACCCGCTGGTCAGCAACATGAGCTATGGCGGCATCGCCATCACCATCCGGCGCTTCCGCAGCGTGGCGCGCGGTCTGCAGGATATGGTCAAGCTGGGCAGCATTACCCCGCAGGTGGCGAATTTCCTGCGCGCTGCCGTCAAGGCGCAGTTGAATATCGCTGTCTCCGGCGGCACCGGCACAGGAAAAACCACGTTCCTGCAGGTCATGTCCAGCGAGATCGACCAGCACGACCGCGTCATCACCGTAGAGGACACGCCTGAATTGCAGTTGGGGCACCTGCCGAACTGGGTTGCGCTGGTCACGCGCGAGAAATCCGAAGGGGTCGAAGCCGTCACGATGGCGGACAACGTGCGCCACTGTCTGCGCATGCGCCCCAAGCGCATTATCCTGGGCGAGGCGCGCGGCCCGGAGATGATCGCCATTCTGGAAGCGATGAACACCGGGCATGAGGGCTGCATGTTCACCGTGCACGCTGACGATGCCTACCGCACCCTGCAGCGCGTCGAAACCCTGTATCTGAAGGGCGGCATGGGCAACGTCCCGCTGCTGGCGATCCGCCGTGAAATTGCACAGGCATTGCAGCTCGTGATCAACCTGGGTGTGTTTCGCATGCCCGACGGCCGTGACGTGCGCCGTGTGAAGGAAATCAACTTCGTCACGGGCGGCGTCGAGGGCGAATTGATAACCCACGAGCCGATATTCCAGTGGACCTACGAGCGCGGCAAGCCGGAGTATACCGGCCGCCTGGAGTACACGAATGCTGCGCCGATGCCGTTGCTCAGACGACTGGAGGACCGCGTGCCCGGCTTCAACTGGCACCGCGATGTCGATCAAGTGAGTTGACAGTCAGGCTGAGGCGGCGCGCTCATTCATAAGGACGACACATGAACACGACAACCATACACAGCCGAGTACAACTGCCGCGCCGGGCGGGATTGTGCATCAAAACCGCCATCGCGGGTTTCATGCTCGGTATCCTGTTCTCCATACCCGGACTGGCTTATGCGGCTTCGAGGCCGGTGACCAACACCCTCGATAGCGGCGCCGGCTCGCTGCGCGATACGCTGGGCCTGGCGCAGGCGGGCGATACCGTCGTGTTCGACAGCAATGTGTTCAGCGTGCCGCAGACCATCACCCTGAACAGCCAGGTGTACATCACGACCAACCTGACGATTGCCGGCCCGACCAGCGGTACGCTGACGGTGAGCGGCCAGAATGTCTCGCGTATCTTCAATGCGCTGCTTGGCAACGACCTGGCTATCAGTAATATGACGCTCCGCGACGGCAACCCCGGGTTTGGGGGCGGCCCAGGCGGGGCTATCTACGTTGGCGGCGCGCTCAGCCTGACAAGCGTTACCGTATTCAGTAATACCGCCAACGACAACGGCGGTGCGCTGTATGCCGTCGGTGCGGTTACGCTGACGAACTGCCTGATCGTCAGCAACACGTCGACGCTGGCAGGCGGCGGTCTGTGGGTCACCAATACTCTGGCGATGACGAACACGCAGTTCGTCGGAAACCAGGCGGGCGTGAACGGGCGGGGCGGCGGGGCTTTCGTCGCAGTCGATGCCGCAGTCAACGGCGGCGAGTTCAAAGCGAATCACAGCGGCAATGACGGCGGAGGGCTGTATGTCAGGAGGTCGCTTACCGTAACCGGCACGCAATTTATCGCTAATGCAGCAGGCTTTCGCGGCGGCGGCGCATTCGTCGACGCAAGTTACGGCGGTATGGTGCTGGTCAATGGCCTGTTCAGGAATAACACCGCAACGAAGGACGGCGGCGGTGTAGACAGTGAAGGGGTATACGGCCTTACCGTTAACGGCACGGTCTTTGACAGCAATACCGCCTACACCGGCGATGGAGGCGGCGCGAACTCGTACTACCCCGCCGCAATTAACGGCGCCGTCTTTCAGGGCAACAGGTCGGTCAACGGGCAGGGCGGCGGCCTGTACGTCGCCGACAGGGTTGTGATCACATCGGCTCAGTTCATCGCGAACACAGCGTTTACCAACGGCGGCGGCGCCTACGCCCTGATCAACTCGGATATCGTCAGCAGTACGTTCCAGAATAATTCCACTGCCAACGGCAACGGCGGCGGTCTGTACGGCGACGACCTGATGTTCATCACCGGCACGCAATTTATCACTAACACGGCGTACAACCAGGGCGGCGGCGCCTACATATTCGCGGATGCAGATGTCGCCGGCAGCCTGTTTCGGGCAAACTCGACGACAACCGGCGATGGCGGCGGCCTGTATGCCGCCTATACCCTCTATATGACCGGAACACAGGTGTTGACAAACAGCTCCGGCAACCAGGGCGGCGGCATCGCTGCCGGGACGCAGGGTGTTTATTTCCTCGATCCGATCGTCGCCACAATCGCAAACTCCTGGATTCAGGGTAATGCGGCGCTGGCAGGTGGCGGTCTGTTTGGCGACATCACGCATACCATCACGACGACGAACAGCTCATTCGTCAACAACA
>JAKALH010000308.1 GCA_021813225.1 Chloroflexota bacterium | reverse complement strand
CGCGGTCGTACTGCATGAAGACGAGGTTCCAGAACTCAACCGTCGTTTCGTCGCCATCAGCATTGACGCGATCCGCGGTATTTTCGGCTTTTTTGTCCCCAGTGTAATAGTGGATTTCCGAGTTGGGGCCGCACGGTCCGGTGTCGCCCATCTGCCAGAAATTGTCTTTCTCGCTGAAGCGCAGGATGCGGCTGCCACTTACACCGTGTTTCTTCCAGAGGGTCTCTGCTTCATCATCATCGCGGTAGATTGAGAACCAGAGACGGTCCATCTCCAGCCCGTATACGCGGGTCACCAGTTGCAGAGCGTAACCCATCGCATCGGCCTTGAAGTAGTCGCCGAATGAGAAATTACCCAGCATCTCGAAAAATGTGTGGTGGCGCGGGCTGGGTCCGACGTTTTCCAGGTCGTTGTGTTTACCGCTGACACGCATGACTTTCTGAGCGGTAACTGCGCGGGTATAATGACGTTTCTCAAGTCCCAGGAACAGGTTTTTGAACTGGTTCATCCCGGCGTTGGTGAACAGGATGGTCTTATCGCCGTAGGGAATCAGCGAAGATGACGGCTCCACATGGTGGCCGTTCTGTGCGAAGAAATCGATGTAAGCGCTGCGAATCTGGTTGCTCAGCATAAGAAGGAAATTATAAGTCGAGTTTCGTTTGACGGCCATGCGGCCTTTCGGTATAATTTCGACACTACATTACTGGTATTCACTTATGGTTTCTGCTTTCAGGCAGAGGAGGATTTAGCATACCGCCATTCAGAACTCAATATGCGCCGCAATTTCGCATCAACGAGCAGATTCGCGTTCCGCAGGTCCGTCTTATTGCTGCAGACGGGAGCAACAAAGATATCGTTGATACGCGCGATGCGTTGCATCAGGCGCGTGTGCAGCATCTCGATCTGATCGAAGTCGCGCCAAATGCCGACCCGCCGGTGTGTCGCATATTCGACTACGGCAAATTCATCTACGAGCGTGAGAAAAAAGAGCGCGACGCTAAGAAAAACCTGAAGGTTACTGAAATCAAAGGGGTGCGCTTGCGGCCGAAGACGACCGAGCATCACCTGACCTTCAAGATTCGCAGCGCGCGGCGCTTTTTACAGCAGGGCAACAAGGTGAAGGTGAGCCTGCGCTTCAAAGGGCGCGAAGACCAGATCCCGCATGTCGCCCGGCGCATGATGGATAAGGTCAGTTCGGAGTGCGCGGATATAGCGACTGTGGAGTTCTCCCCGCAGATGGAAGGCAAAACCATGTTGATGGTGCTTGCTCCGACGGCGGTGACCATTGCAGCCTCGACTCTGAAGTCAACACAGGCGCGCATACAGGAAGAGCTTGAGGCTGATAAAGCACAGGGATATATCGAAGAAGACGATGATGATGACGAGGACGAGACTGAGAACGAGATCCTCGAACCCGCCGCAGACAGTCATGGCGTCGTGAAGGATAAGACAGCGCGCAAAGCGATCAACCGCGAGAAGCGCGCTAAGGAACGCAGCCAGGAGCAGTTTAACCTGCCGTAGTAAGACAGGCAGTTCACGGGTAAAGAGACCATGCGAGGGGCAGGGGCAAACCGGTTCCGGTCTGTCGCCTGCCCCTGAGTACGAATATTCGAGGGATGTAATGCCAAAGATCAAAACCCATAAATCAACATCGAAGCGCTTTCGCTTGACGGGCAGCGGCAAACTCATGCGCACCCGGCTCGGCAAAAGCCACCTGCGCCGCAAGAAGAGCAGCCGCGTCAAGGCGGAACTGCCTGAAATGCATGAAGTGACATCGAAGGGACTGGTCGAGCGCGTCAAGAGGCTGGCGCCCTACCTGGATCAGAAGTAAGAGGCAATAAACATGGCAAGAGTAAAAGGTGGGGTCAAAGCTCGCCGCAGGCACAATCGCATTCTGGCGATCACGAAAGGCCAGTTTGGTGCGCGCAACCATTCAATCCGCCGCGCGAGTGAGGCGCGCCTGCATGCGTTGTGGTATGCCTACCGCGACCGCCGCAATCGCCGTCGTGACTTCCGCAGACTGTGGATTGTGCGCATCAATGCTGCTGCGCGCCTGAATGGTACGACATACAGCAAATTGACCAGCCGGATGAAGCTGGCCAGCATCCGCCTGGACCGCAAGGTGCTTGCCGATCTGGCGGTACGCGATGCCGCAGCTTTCAGCGCGGTTGTGCAGGCCGCCCTGGCATAGTGCAGGCCGCCCTGGCATAGTGCAGGCGGACCGGTCGCATTCAATGTAGCCCACCGTACGGTGGGCTATTTTGCGTATGTTGACTTCCACACAGAACAGGCGTGTGAAACAGGCGCGGTTATTGCAGAACCAGCGCGATGAACGAGACCGCGAAGGGCTGTTTGTTGCCGAGGGGGTGCGCCTGTCAGACGACCTGATTAAAGCTGGTCTGACCGCTGAGTATGCTTTTATATCTGCTCAGGCCACGGCCGCGCGATGGCAGGCCGAGCATCGCACTATCGATACATTGACTGTCAGCGACACCGTGATGCGTTCCCTGTCGCTGGAAATGCATCCACCCGGTGTGCTGGTCGTGTTTAGAACACCGGCGGTCAACATCGACGAGTTGCGCGCGAGTCCACCGCACCAAATCCTCATCCTGGACGCTCTGCGCGACCCTGGTAACCTGGGAGCCTGCCTGCGTGTTGCTGCAGGTGCAGACTGTCGCCTGGTTCTGCTCAGCCCCGGCAGTGTTGACCCCTATAACCCGAAAGCGCTGCGTGGGGGCATGGGCGCTCATGCACGTCTGACGGTTGCTGCACTGGACTGGCTGGCGATCAGGTCAATCTGCAAGGGGCGACCGGTCTGGGTGGCCGAGGCCGCAGGCGAACGCACCTACGATCTCGTCTCATGGAACGAACCCAATGCCTTAGTCATTGGCGGCGAAGCGAACGGCATCAGCGCAACAGCACGCGAGCTGTTGAGCGGGGCGATATCGATCCCGCTGGCGAACCGGGTGGAATCGTTGAATGCCGCTGTCGCGTGCGGGGTCGTATTGTTCGAGGCAGCTCGCCAGCGCCGCCATGCTGCCGGACGCTCATTGAATGAGCGGACCCGCTAACCCGTTTCTGATTGTATCGATCTCGGCCTGCCACAGTGCCACCGAAGCGTCACTGGGCATCCGCCAGTCGCCGCGCGGCGATAGCGCCACTGTGCCAACTTTAGGCCCGTCCGGCATTGCCGACCGTTTGAACTGCTGCGCAAAGAAACGCCGGTAGAACACTTCAAGCCACTTCAACAGGACATCCGCTGTGTGGAGGTTGGTGAAGGCGTGTTGGGCCAGGAAAAATACTTTGCGAGGCGGATAACCATAGCGCACGACTTGAAACAGGAAAAAGTCGTGCAGCAGATATGGCCCAATGGTCGCTTCGGTTTCCTGTTGCAGTTTCTCGCCATCGCCGAGTGGAAGCAGCTCAGGCGTGATCGGTGTGTCGCAGATATCGCGGAGGATTGTAGAGACCTCGCCGCTGAACTCGCTTTCCGCAACCCACTCAATGAGGTAGCGCACCAGTGTTTTGGGCACGCCGGCGTTGACGTGATACATCGACATGTGGTCGCCGTTGAAAGTCGCCCAGCCCAGCGCCAGTTCGGAAAGGTCGCCGGTGCCGACAGTGAAACCGCCCACCTGATTGGCGATATCCATCAAAATCTGGGTGCGCTCGCGCGCCTGGGAATTTTCATAGGTGACATCATGCAGGTCATCCGGGTGCCCGATATCGGCAAAGTGTTGCCTGACGGCATCGACGATGGGTATGCGACGCAAGGTCACGCCGAGCAACTCGGCAAGCTTTTCAGCGTTGCTGCGTGTACGTGGTGTTGTGCCAAATCCCGGCATCGTCACGGCGACGATGCCGTCGTGTGCCAGCCCGACAATATCAAAGGCGCGTATGACAACCAGGAGAGCCAGGGTCGAATCCAGCCCACCGGAAATGCCAATCGTGACTCGCCTGGCGCCGGTGTGCCGCAATCGCTTGGCCAGTCCTGTAGACTGGATATTGAAAATCTCGCGGGTATGCAGCGCGCGCTGTGTACGCTCGGCGGGGACGAACGGTGTCTGAAGAATCGGCCTGAGAAAGCCCCCCTGGTCTGCCAGCTCGCTGATGCGCGGGAGGCTGAAGGTGATGCGACGGCATGAGCCAGCCTGGCCTGCTGATGAGAAACTTGTATTATTCAGGCGCTCGTGCGTTAGGCGCTGTAGGTCGATATCTGCAATGGCGGTCTGTGTGGCAAACTGGAAGCGTTCGGTCTCCGTCAGTATGTTGCCATTCTCAGCGATGAGTGAGTGCCCGCCGCACACGGTATCGGTCGTCGACTCATTCGGCCCCGCACCGGCATAGGCATAGGCAGACAAACAGCGCGCCGACTGCTGTTTGACCAGGTCGCGGCGGTATTCGGCCTTGCCAAGCAGTTCCACGCTGGCGGATGGGTTGAGCAGGATTGTCGCCCCG
>JAKALH010000307.1 GCA_021813225.1 Chloroflexota bacterium | reverse complement strand
TCAGAATGACAGAGCAGCCAGAATTGAGGCGGCTCTCACGCGACAAGCAGGTTTCGCCAGGCAAAGTAGACAGAGTTTATGAAGTGTGACTACATAAAGAGTAAAGCGATACGCCTGGTACTGGCTATTACTATCTTTACTTCGGTTCTACCAGCCTTCTCGGTGTCTGCGCAGGTTGCTACACCCCTGCCGCCGTATGCCAGGACAGTGGCGGCAATCATTAAAGGAATGAGCATCAATGAGAAGGTCGGCCAGTTGTTTCTGGTCAGTTTCCCCGGCACCGATACATCGCTGCAATCCGATATTGCCGACCTGATCACAAACTACCGTATCGGCGGTGTGCAGATAAAGGCCTCGAACCAGAATGTCACCAACGGACCGGGCGGCGCGGTTGATCTGGCCAGCCTGACGAACCGCCTGCAATCGCTGGCCGCGCTGACGGACACCATACCCGTCAGTGGATCGGTGCTGACGCGCCCTGCTGGCGCCGCCGCGAGAGCCTTTCCGCCCGGCATCGACTTCATTCCACTCTTCATCGCCACTTCCGAGGAGGGTGATGGTGCCCCTTATTCGGAAATAACACAAGGCGTCACCCAGGTACCCAGCGAACTGGCTATTGGCGCGACGTGGCAAACTCAAAACGCCCATATCGTCGGTTCTATCGTCGGCAAAGAACTATCGCTGATGGGCATCAATGTCCTGTTCGGGCCTGTCCTGGACGTACTCGATGAACCAAAATCCAGCACGCCTTTCGACATTAGCACACGTGTGTTCGGCGGCGATCCATACTGGGTCGGTAAATTCGGCCAGCAATATATCGCCGGAGTACACGAAGGCAGCCGGAACCGCATCGCCGTCATCGCATCGCGTTTCCCGGGTCTCGGATCGGCTGATCGCCGTGTCGAGGATGAGATACCCACCGTACAGAAATCGCTGGAGCAGTTGAAGCAGATCGAACTCGCGCCGTTTTTCGCCGTGACGCAACTGGAAAACAACGTACCGTTGACCAGCACTACGGACGGATTGCTGGTATCGCATATCCGCTATCGCGGATTCCAGGGCAATATACGCGCCACCTCGCGGCCGGTCAGTCTTGACCCCAAGGCATACCAGGCATTGATGTCTCTGCCGGAGATCGCTCCGTGGCGAAACGCGGGCGGCGTCACTTTCAGCGATGCCCTGGGCGTGCGCGGCGTGCGCCGGTTCTACGATCCCCTGGACCTGACATTCAACGCCAGGCGTGTGGCGCAAGAGGCATTTCTGGCCGGGAATGATGTCCTGACGCTGGGCAGCTTTGGATTGACCTCGTCGTGGCAGGAACAACTGGCGAATATCAAAGACACCATCCAGTTCTTCCGCGAGCGCTATGTCAGCGATCAAACCTTCGCAGCCCGTGTCGACAGCGCACTGACCAGAATCATAGCTCTGAAGCTGAAGATATTCGACGGCATTTTTACGCTGGGAAACGTCAATGACCTGCCCAACCTCGCCGGGTCGATTACACCCAGCAATGAGATGATTGCCAACATCGCGAAATCCGCCATCACGCTGCTTTCGCCAAGTGCGCGAGATCTGCCTGCACTGGTGCCGGCTGCGCCGGGGAAGGATGAAAGCATCGTATTCATTTCCGACGACCGGCAGATCAAGGAGTGTCTGAAGTGTCCGTCATACCCGGCTATCCCGCGCACAGCCCTGCGTGATATCGCGCTGGATTTATATGGGCCTAATACAACAGGACAGGTCAGCCCGTCTCATGTATCGGCGTTCACTTTCAGCGACCTGGCGTCATATAACACGCGCCAGACGGCGGTCCCAAGTGCGACTGTCGCAGTGACGCGCACTGGTGTGGCGGTCAGCAGTACGGCGCCCGTATCGCCTACCGCGGGCGCCGCAACGCAGAGCATCCAGTCGGCCATCAACGGCGCAGACCTGATCGTGTTTGCCATGCTCGATCTGAATCCGGAGGTGAAGTCCACCAAATTATTCCGCGATTTTCTGGCGCAAAGCGCCGACTCGCTGCGCGATAAACGGGTCGTCGTGTTTGCATTCGGAGCGCCATACTACCTGGATACGACCGAAATCAGCAAGCTGACCGCGTATTACGGCGTCTACAGCCGTATACCGGTATTTTTAGAGGCCGCCATCCGCGCGCTGTTCGGCGAGTATCCCTCTGAAGGCGCTTCGCCGCTGTCGATCAAATCGCTCAACTACACGCTGTTGACTGAGACAGCGCCTGACCCGAATCAGGTGATTCCGCTTACAGCCATAAACCCGATCTCAAACACGCAGGCGACAGCGGGCTCATTGGAGATGAAGATCGGCGATAAACTGAAACTGCGCGCCGGGCCGATTGTCGACCGCAACAACCATATCGTCCCTGATGGGACGCAGGTGCAGTTTGTGCTTGCATATCCAACCGAGCGGGTTGAGCAGCAGCAGGCATCGATATCGACCAAAGACGGCATCGCCGAAACGACAGTCGTCATTGAACGCAAAGGCACGCTGGAAATCCGGGCGCAGGCAGACCCGGCGATGTCGTCCTACGTCATCCGCGTGAACATCGGAGATAACGCCGCATCGATAGAGACAATCAAACCGACGGCGCTGCCTACCGATACCCCCGAACCGACTCCTACGGCAACGGAAAAACCCACGGTTCCTGTTACGACGGCATCCACCCCGGTTGTTCCGATACAGCAACCGCAGGTCATTACTCGCGCCAGTATCGGCGGCTTCGTGATTACCATGCTGGCGCTGATCGTCATAGCCCTGATAGCCATACTCACGCTGAACAATACCAACCGCGTGCGCCCCTATCTGCGCTGGAGAGTGGTGCTTCTCAGTTGGAGCTCCGGCTGGATCGGCTATATCCTGTATGCCGCCGGGTTGCCGGGCATGAACGGTCTGGCGGAGATCATGGGGTGGGTGGGATCGGTCATTGTGACCGTCATCATCTCCACGGTGGTGCTGCTCGCCGGGGTTGTCGTAGTTGTCCTGGCAGAGGACCAGCCGGCAAAACCGTATCGGGGCGGCTGAGCAGGGAAATGGCATCGAGGGACCGATGGGATTTCTGAAACGATTGTTTGGCGGAGGCCCTGCATCGCGCGATACAGACGGCCAGAAGGCGATTATTCTATACGTCAAGGTGCGCAAATGCAGTGCGATTGCCCGTGTGCGTGTCGACAGGTACAACGATCTGAGCCTGGACGACGGCGGCGAAAATTACGTCGTTCGGAAACAGATAGTCGACAACGTGTGTTACGGCACTGCTGAGCTGATAATGCGCTTTGATGCTGCTCACCGTGAAGTAAGTCGCACGGTTGAGAACGGGGAGATTGTCACATGCGCAGAGTGGGAAGAGCAGGAGCGCCTGCGTATTGCGCCGCACTGACCTGCTCGTCCGCATGGGATAATGACATCATGACAACGCGGCAACCCGCGACATTGATGCGGCATGAAATATCCGAGCAGCCGGATGCGCTGGCGAAGTTAGTCAGAACAGCGCGCCCGATTCTGGCTGAAGTTGCCAGACGGGCGCGGTCATGCCAGTTCAGCGTGCTGGCAGCCCGCGGCAGCAGCGACAACGCCTCTACATACGGCAGATACCTGCTGGAGGGAGTTGCGCGTATGCCGACTGCCCTCGCAGCCCCCTCGCTGTACACGTTGTACAACACCCCGCCGCGTCTCAGCAACGCTCTGGTTATCGGCGTGTCTCAAAGCGGGCAATCCGCCGACGTGGTGCACGTGCTGCATGAAGCGCGCGAGCAGGGTGCCGCCACGCTCGCCATCACCAATACCGCTGATTCGCCTCTGGCGGCTGCTGCGGAGCATGTCGTCCTGCTCGATGTTGGCCTAGAGCGCGCTCTGGCGGCGACGAAGACCGTAACGGCACAATGCCTGGTCTACGCCATGCTGGTACAGGAGATGAGCGGGAGCACCGAATTGCACCGCGGCATAGACCAGATAGACCGGCACACACAGTATGTGCTGGATCATGAAGATCAGCTTGCGTCGCTGGCGCACACCTGGATCACAGCCGATAGAGCGGCGGTCATCGGGCGCGGCTACACCTACGGCGCCGCTCAGGAAACGGCGCTGAAATTGAAAGAGACCTGCTACATCAGCGCCGAACCGTATTCGGCGGCGGATTTCCAGCACGGCCCGCTGGCTATCATCGAGAGTGGTTTCCCCTTGCTGGTTATACTCAACCAAGATGCTGCATTGGGTACGACGCTCGACCTGGTCAGGCGGGCTGACAGCCGCGGTGCGCGTGTCATTGGCTTTACATCGGCTCCGCTATCCGCCGATGATATAAACCAGTATGCGCTGTTTACGCTGGACAATCCTGCACCATTGATCAGCACGATCCCGTTCATCGTAGCCGGCCAGTTGTTCGCGATGCACCTCTCCATTGCGCGCGGCCACGACCCTGATATCTCGCGCGGGCTGAACAAAGTAACCGTCACCATGTAGCGACG
>JAKALH010000306.1 GCA_021813225.1 Chloroflexota bacterium | reverse complement strand
GTAATCGTCAAACACGCGCACGCCGCGCTTTTCGCCTTTCAGTTCGAAACGGCGGCCGGCGCCGTTGTAGCGCCCCAATGATGCGACCGCATCGTCTACCGGCACGCCCAAGGCTTCGGCGACCGCCAGCGCCGCCATGGCGTTCAACACGTTGTGCTCGCCGGGAACCAGCAGGGATGCCGCCCCGGCGTAGCCGCCGATGCCGGTGAAGGCGAAGTCGAACCCGCCCATCGGATTGGGGCGCAGGTTAAAGCATCGCCACGCGCCGCGCATCATGCCGTAATCGGCGATGGCTGCTTCCAGCGGCGCCGCGCGCCGGAGCATCTCCGTGGCGCCTTCGTCGTCGGCACAGACAACCAGCGCGCCGTTTGCGGGCACACCGCGCGCAAACAGGGTGAAAGCATTGATCGTATCGTCCAGGTCCTTGTAGATATCCGGGTGGTCGAACTCGATGTTGGTGACGACGGCAATCCGCGGCGACAGGCGCAGGAAGGTGCGGTCGTATTCATCTGCTTCGACGACGAACGCCGTCCCTTCCCCGGCGCGCGCATTCACGCCCAGACACAGCGGCGTCGCGCCGATGATGAATGATGGCTGCAGACCGGCGTCTTCCAGTATCGTCGCGATCATGCCGGTAGTTGTGCTTTTGCCGTGTGTGCCGGCGACGGCGATACCGATCGTGGGCAGGTCGGCGCTGCGGTCGCGCATCAGCACGTTGAGCAGGTCGCCGCGATGCCATACGGGGATGTGGCGCTCGCGCGCTGCAAGCAGTTCCGGCTCGTTCTTCGCTATGGCCGAAGACGGCGCCAGCACATCGACGCCTTCCAGGTGTGCCGGGTCGTGCCCCACCCACACCGGGATACCTTCAGCGCGCAAGGCATCCAGCAGCGGCGATGCGCTGCGGTCGTCGCCGCTCACGGCGAACCCGCGCGCGTGCAGGACGCGCGCAATCGCGCTCATGCCTGTCCCGCCGATGCCCATGATGTGAATCCTCATATCAGCCAATCTCATACAATCACGATGATTACGAACAGGAAAACCGCAATCAGCGCCAGAATCAGCGTCGTCCCGGACAGCAGCGTGATCGCGGCGCTCTTCAAAAAGAACAGTTCTCCCCAGCCGCCCGCGGGCGTTGTGAACAGAGGCGACTGGTTTGCGCCAGGCGGCGGCGGGGCTTCCAGTATGCCCGCGCGCCAGGCGATGAACGCCACTGTGCTGAAGATGATGTATCCGTTGATGCAGCCAATGATGAACGCCAGGATGCCCTGTTCGAGCTTACCGCGCACGTTCTGCTCGAAGCGGCTGCGCACCACGGCCGGCCCGAGGTAGCCGAAAAAGGTGATGAGGAACAGCGGCAGCGTGCGCAACAACCATTGCTCGCCGCTGTGCTGGGGGGTCAGCCCCGCGACCAGCGTATTCCACTTGTCGCCCAGTTGGTTCAGCACGAACAGCGCCAGAATCAGCGCAGCCGTGACGATCACCTCGCGCACCCAGCCGCGCATCGCGCCAATCAGGCCGAAGATGACGACGAACATGATGAAGACCAGATTCGAGTTGATCATGCTGCACCTGTGAGCCGGCGGGCGGATTGATCGCCCGCCAGACTCATCATGTCATAACCTGCGCTCCAGTTCCGACGCTGAGCAGGAGCCGCGCGATATCGCGCGCGCCGTCGCGCCCGCCCATAGCTAATAATGCCCGGCGCATTCCTGCCAGGCGCTGCGGATCGTTGAGCAGCCGCTGCACCTCTCCCGGCAGTTCGTCGGCGAGCCGGGCATCTTCGAGAATCACGGCCGCGCCGCGGTCGACCAGATACTGAGCGTTAACTTTCTGATAACGCCAGGCATACGGGTACGGCACCAGAATCGCCGGCAGACCCACGAATGGCATCTCACCGAGTGTCGAAGCGCCGGAGCGGCTGACCGCCAGGTCAGCGGCTGTCATGGCATCGGCCATTTCCTCGTGCAGGTACTCATATGCCATATAGCGTTCGCGCTGCTGCGCAGGCAGTTTCTCGCGCGCGGCGCGTACCTCGGCCCAGTCGCGCCTGCCCGCAACATGAATCAATCTTAAATCCTCATCCGCCAGCAACTGGCTCAGGTTGCCGGTCACCGCGCGGTTGATACTGAGCGCGCCTTTGCTGCCGCCGACGACCAGCAACACCTTCTCACTCGGGCGGATGCCGAGGCGCGCACGCGCAGTCTCGCGCGTCGTCGCATAGAAGCCCTGGCGAACCGGGTACCCGGTGACGACCATCTTCGCACGCCGTATGAACCGGGCTGAGGCGTCGGTTGTAGTCGCCACCTTTTTAGCCAGCCGTGCCATGGCCTTGAGCGCCAGACCCGGTTCTATATCGGGCAGATACACCACCACGGGAATGCGCCGCAACCAGGCGGCGACGCTGACCGGCACGCCCACAAATCCGCCGGTCAGAAAAACCACATCCGGGCGGAACTCGCCCAGGATGAACCAGGCGCGCGCCATGCCAGACAGCATTCTGGCAAAGCCGCGCGCCATACGCACTGCACCAACGCCGTGCATGGCGCCGGCGCGGATGCCGGCGAACTTAACGCCCTCGCGGATAGTCAGGTCCCGTTCCATACCCTCCATTTCTCCAACGAATAGCGCTTCGAATTCGCGTTGGGGTTGATCCTTTGCGAAGCCGGGGCGTGAATTTGATATCGCGCCCGATGATGCTGGTTCCTGCATCGACTTCAAGCTTTGGAGCACGGTCAATGCGGGCAGCACGTGCCCCGCTGTTCCTCCGGCGGATAGCAGTACTCGCATTGTTGTCTGGTTTCCCTCCCAGGGGTTCGTCCACCCCATCGCTGTCTGAGTCTTCTTCGTTGATTGTGTATCTCGTCCCTCGCGATATGCTGACCAGGATGCCGCACGCAGCCAGCACCGCGATGAGCGACGAACCGCCTACGCTGAGGAATGGCACCGGCACGCCGGGCAGCGGCAGCAAGCCAGTCATCGCCAGCAGATTCAGCAGAGCCTGCATCATAATCCAGACGATGATGCCGACGGCCCAGAAGGCGCCGAAAGTCGTGTCCGCGTTACGGGCGATGCGCAGGCTGCGATAAGCCAGCAGCGCGAACAGGCCCAGCACAACCGCCACACCCAGCAGGCCCATCTCCTCCGCCACGACAGCAATGACGCTGTCGGTATGGGGTGTCGGCAGCAGGCCGAATTTCTGGTAGCCGGCGCCGATACCTTTGCCGAACAGCCCGCCTTCACCGAAGGCCAGCAACGATTGCAGGATGTGATAGTGCGGGCCTTGCCCGTTTGTGAACGATGTGAAGAAACTGGTCAGGCGCTCGGAGGCGTGCTGGAAGACGTTGACCATCAGGAAAGCGAACCCCACCGCAGCGCCGCCGACCAGCAGAATCTGGATCAGGCTGGCGCCAGCCAGGAAAAACATGGCAGCGGCAGCCAGCAGGATGATGGCGCTGGTGCTGAAGTCAGGCTCGATGGCGATCAAAGCGACGACGATGCCGATGATGACCGCGAAAGGGATCAGGCCGATACTGATGCTGGTGACCTGCCTGCGACGCGACGCCAGCCAGGTCGCCCCGTACATCAGCGCGACGATTTTGGCGGGTTCGCTGGGCTGGAATCCTAAAATGGTGCGCTTGGCGCCGAAGGCCGAATCGCCCCACAGCAGCACAGCCACCAGGACCGCCAGCGTCAGCAGAATCGCCGGCAACGACAGGCGGTTCCAGATGCCGTAGTCCAGGCGGCTGAGTACGATGAAGAGCACCATGCCGACCGCCGCAAACCCCATCTGTTTCAGCAATTGCGTGAAGGGGCTGCCGTCTTTGCTGGTGCTGGCCGACCAGTAGAAGGTGGTGCTGTACGCCATGATCATGCCCAGCACCAGCAGCGCCCCGACCACGCATACCAGCACCCAGTCCATTTTCGGCAACAGCGCCTCGCGCTGTTTGCGGCTGCTGTGCGCGATGGATGATCGCGGGCTGCGGTCAGATCGTATCGGATGAATCGTCGCCATATCACTCACTCCGTACTCAGACAGATTAGTCCTTATATGCCCACACAAGCTGCGTGAAATAGTCCCCGCGTTCTTCGAAGTCCTTGAACGCATCGTAGCTTGTCCCACCCGGAGAAAGGAGAACCACATCGCCCGGCTGCGCCACCTGCGATGCCCGCATCACCGCCTGCTCCAACGTCTCGCAGACGGTGGTTTCCAGACCCGCCTGCTGGCGCACGACCTCCGCGCGCACCAGGCCGG
Source organism: Chloroflexota bacterium (assembly GCA_021813225.1). Classification (GTDB taxonomy): domain Bacteria; phylum Chloroflexota; class Anaerolineae; order J036; family Brachytrichaceae; genus CAIXPS01. Next base: position 238 of record JAKALH010000306.1, on the reverse strand, counting down.
CCATCTCGCCGAACAGAACGGCATGCCGGCAACGTTCGTTCATCAACTGGACGGCCTCCGCCCAGGGTAAGTGCTTATCGCGTCCGCCGCACAACAGCACGATCGGCTGGCCGAAGCAGCGCAGCGCCGCCATCAGGCGCTCAGGCGCCGTGGCGATGGAATCGTCGTAGTAGCGAACGCCGTTCAGTTCGCGCACCAGTTGCAGCCGGTGCGCCACGCCTTTGAACGATCGGGCCAC
>JAKALH010000305.1 GCA_021813225.1 Chloroflexota bacterium | reverse complement strand
CGGCTTTGTGGATATCCACAATAACCGCGTCATCATCCTGGCCGACAGCGCCGAGCGCGCCGATGAGATTGACCTGGCGCGCGCCGAGGCTGCCCGCATGCGCGCCCAGGAGTTGCTGAAGAATCCGCCGCCGAATAAGGAAGAACTGCTCAGGCTGGAAAATTCCATGCGCAAGAGCATCGTCCGCATGCGCATCGCCCGACGGCGCGGCGCCAACGGGCAACGGGAACAGGAGTAGACGCGCGGCGCCATGCGGAATGATGCGCCAGCCGCCGTTGCGGTTGTGCTGGCCGTCGACATGGTTCATCAGCGCCGGTCGTGACATATGGGTCTGTTTAGAGCTGAAATCGGCATTGACCTTGGCTCGGTCAATATCGTCATCTATATGCGCGGCAGGGGCGTCATTATCCAGGAGCCCTCCGTCGTAGCCATTCTGTCGAACGAACAGCGCATCGTCGAGGTGGGCGAAGCCGCCCGCCAGATGTACGGGCGCACCCCGGATGAAATCGAAGTCACCCGCCCGGTGCGCGACGGCGTCATCGCCGACTATCAGGTCACCCAGACCATGCTGCGTTATTTCGTGGATCGCGTCAAGCGCTGGAAGATTCTGCCGCCGCAGATTGTCATCGGGGTGCCGTTCGGCGTCACCAGCGTAGAGCGGCGCGCCGTGCGCGAGGCCGCCATGGAAGCCGGCGCCGGCGAAGTGCACCTGCTGCGCGAGCCGCTGGCGGCCGCCCTGGGCGCGGGCCTGCCCGTGGACACGGCGACGGGCAACCTGGTGCTGGACCTGGGCGGCGGCACTGCCGAAGCGGCGGTCGTCTCGATGAACGGCATCGTCGTCGCCAACTCGGTGCGCGTGGGCGGCGTCAAGCTGGACGAATCGATCCAGAACTTCGTGCGCCGCAAATATAACCTGGCGGTCGGCGAGCCGACCGCCGAGGATATCAAGATTCGCATCGGCAGCGCGCTGGCGCTGGATCACGAGCTGGTGATGCAGGTGCAGGGGCGCGACCAGGTCTCCGGCCTGCCGCGCACCATCGAAATCACCTCCACCGAGGTGACCGAGGCGCTGTCCGAACCGTTGATGCAGATCGCAGCCTGCGTGCGCTCCGTGCTGGAGAAGACGCCGCCGGAACTGGCGTCGGATATCATCGACCGCGGCATGGCTATGACGGGCGGCACGGCGCTGCTGCGCAAGCTGGACGAATATCTCTCGCGCGAGGTGGGCGTCCCCGCCTATGTCGCCGACGCGCCGATGGCCTGCGTGGCGCTGGGCACCGGGCGCGCGCTGGAGAACATCGAGGTGCTGAAACGCACGGAATTCCTGCAGTGATCCTGGCCTCTTCCTCGCCGCGCCGGCGCGAACTGCTCACGCGGCTGGGCGTGCCGTACATACCCTTCAGCCCCGCTGTGGACGAAACGCCCCTGCCCGGCGAGACGCCCCTGCAGACGCAGCACCGCATCACGCTGGAGAAGGCGCGCGCCGCCGATGCCGCGCCGGGGCAGATCGTCATCGCCGCCGACACCACCGTCCTGCTGGATGGCGACATGCTGAACAAACCCGCCGACGCCGCCGAGGCGCGCGACATGCTGCGGCGCCTGCGCGGGCGCACCCACGAGGTGCAGTCGTGCCTGGTGATCAGGCAGGATGGGCGCGAGACGATGGAGATTGTTTCGTCTCTGGTGACGATGCGCCCGTACAGCGACGACGAAATCGCGGCGTACATCGCCACCGGCGACCCGTTCGACAAAGCCGGCTCCTATGCCGTGCAGCACGCGGTCTTTCAACCGGTCGCCCGCATTCAGGGCTGCCCGCTCAACGTCGTCGGCCTGCCGCTGTGCCGGCTGCGCGCGCACCTGTGCGACTGGCCGGAGCCGTCGCCGGTGTGCGCCGCGTTCTGGGGCGGGCCATGCGAGGAGTCAGAGAGAAGAGATTAGAGCCTGGAGAAAGATCGCATACGCTCTCGGTGCTATCATCCCCCATATGCCCGCCGATCTGTTTGACCAGGCGCAGGCCGAACGCGCAAAAACCGAATCGCCGCTGGCGCTGCGTATGCGCCCGCGCACGCTGGACGAGTTTGTCGGCCAGGACGACATCGTGGGGCCGGGCAAGCTGCTGCGGCGCGCCATTGAGGCGGATCGTCTGTTTTCGTCCATCATCTTCTGGGGTCCGCCCGGCACCGGCAAGACCACCCTGGCCTGGATCATCGCCAATAAGACCAAGAGCCACTTTGAAATCCTCAATGCCGTCATGGCGGGAGTGGCCGATATCCGGCGCGTGGTGGCCGACGCCCGCGAACGCCGCAAGCTGTATCGCCAGCGCACCATCCTGCTGGTGGACGAGATTCACCGCTTCAACAAATCGCAGCAGGACGCCCTGCTCCCGCACGTCGAAGACGGCACCATCATCCTGATCGGCGCGACGACCGAGAACCCCTACTTCGAGGTCAACAGCGCGTTGATCTCGCGCTCGCGCCTGTTTCAGTTGAAACCGCTCACCGACGACGACGTGCGCCGGCTGCTGTTGCGTGCTCTGGCGGACCCGGAACGCGGCTACGGCGGGCGCCAGACGAAACTCGACGACGACGCCCTGGCGCACCTGGTGCAGGTGGCCGGCGGCGACGTGCGCAACGCCCTCAACGCGCTGGAACTGGCGGTCGAATCCACCCCGCCCGATGCGCACGGCGTCATTCACATCGACCGCGCCGTGGCTCAGGACAGCATCCAGCGGCGCGCCGTGCTGTACGACAAGGAAGGCGACGCCCACTACGACACGATCAGCGCCTTCATCAAGAGCGTGCGCGGCAGCGATCCCGATGCGGCGCTGTACTGGCTGGCCAAGATGATCTATGCCGGCGAAGATCCGCGCTTCATCATGCGCCGGCTGCTCATCCTGTCGGGCGAAGACATCGGGCTGGCCGACCCCATGGGCATGGTGGTGGCCGCCGCCGCCTCGCAGGCATTCGACTGGGTGGGCATGCCGGAGGGCATCTACCCGCTGGTGCACGCCACGCTGTACCTGGCGACCGCGCCGAAGTCGAACTCCGCCGGCAACTACTTCCGCGCCCGTGCGCAGATCGAGGCCGCAGGCGCCGGCGAGGTGCCCGACCACCTGAAGGACGCCAACCGCGACGCCAAAGGGCTGGGGCACGGCAAAGATTACCGGTATCCGCACGAATTCGACGAGCATTTCGTGGCGCAGAACTACCTGCCGCGCGAGATATCCGGCATGACGTTCTACGCCCCCAGCGGCATCGGCTACGAGCAGACCGTGGCGGAGCGGCTGGAGCGCTGGCGCGCGGCGCAACGCGCGGCGCTGGGCATCGAAGGCCGGGAAGGCCCGCAGCTCAGCCAGGCCGACATCGAGCGCATGAAGAAGGAACGCTGACGGCGGCGAATCTCATCGCCGCACGCTGCGCTCGAATCCTTCTTCGGCTCAAACGGCTTTGCCGACACGCGCGGCTTCCGGCACCTCGATGAGTTTGCCGGTCTTCACGTCGTAGACATAGCCATAGATGGGAATGCTCCCCGGCGCCAGCGGGTGATTGCGGATGCGGCGGACATCGTCGGTCACGCTATCCGCCTCGCTCTTAAAAGTGAGCCAGTCGATGTAGTCACCTTCATTCGAGCCGGGTCCCCTGCCCGTGTCATGCCATCCGTTTCCGTCGATGCTGGCCGTCTCCAGGCTGTGGCGAAGCAGGTCGCGCATGATATCGTCGGTGAAGAGCGCCATGCCGCAGTCGGTATGGTGGATGACGAACCACTCGCGCGTGCCCAGCAGCTTGTACGAGATAACCAGCGAGCGAATCGCGTCGTCGCTGGCACGCCCGCCCGCATTGCGGATGACGTGCGCATCGCCCTCTGCCAGCCCGGCGTACTGCGCCGGGTCCAGCCGCGCATCCATGCAGGTCAAGATGGCAAAGCGGCGCGCCGGCGGAATGGTCAGCTCGCCTTTCGCGCCAAAGTTTGCAGCATATTCAGCGTTCGCCGACAATACTTCTTCCAGAATCTTGCTCATTTCAATACCTCGTTTACTGTGCGCTGTCGGGCGGATGTTGCGACAGGCATGAAGATCAACTGCTGCGCGGACGATTGTCCGCGAGCCATCGCAGCAACAGCCACGCTGTTGATGGCCGGGCCGTGCATCAACACGGCCGCAGACTCAGCGGCGTGACACCAATCGCTTAGCGCGCCGGCTGCGGCTCCAACATGGCATCCGAACAGCGGTTGCCGCATCGAGAGCGCGGCGCGGGCACACAAGGAGTAAGTTGGGAGGCGCGGAACAGCCGTGCCAATAGCAGCACTCGGCTGTGCCGCTATCTACACGAGCACGGCGCGGACCACTGAGGGCGGTATAAACAACGCAGGCGGAATTGCCTGTTGCACTGAGTCAAGTTACCCATCTGAATATGATCGACTCGCCGCACAGCCAGGGTGGAGGAAATAAAAACTCGCCTGACTGAGCGATTCAGTTGTCTTAAGCGGGAATACTAAC
>JAKALH010000304.1 GCA_021813225.1 Chloroflexota bacterium | reverse complement strand
CGCGCACGCTGAACGAGTTCCGCAAAGGGGCTGACCAGATGACGCGCGGTTTCACCGAGGAAGTCTCCAAGCCGCTCGATCAGGCCATGGCTGACCCGGTCTTGTGCGCCAACTGCAATGCCATCAATCCCGGAGGCGCGGCGTTCTGCAACAAGTGCGGGACGAAGCTGGCCTCTCACCAGTGATTCTCAATCTGAAGGCTGAATAAGGATGGCATGGGTATAGTCCCGCGTCTATGTTGTGCATCGTGTACTGATGCTGTCCTTCTGCCGCAAACCAGCCGGTCGGACGCTTTCTCGGAAGCAACGCCAGCGTCAGCACCTTGCCGGGCCGATATCCGCCAAAAGGCTGAGACCGGCGCTAAGCGACCAGCATGGCCTCGTCGGTAATGACATCTCCCTGCTGAACCTCCTGCTCGCGATACTGTAACTCGTACAGGCTGGTGTATTCCCCGCCCAGTGCCAGCAGTTCGGCGTGTGTGCCTTCCTCGGCCACGCGGCCGTCCTTCAGCACCACAATGCGGTCGGCGCTCTTGATCGTGCTCAGGCGCTGCGCCACGATGATGGCGGTGCGCCCGCGCAGCACCTGCGCCATGGCTTCCTGGATCGCCGTCTCCGTCTCCGTGTCCACGGCGGATGTCGCCTCATCGAGTATCAGGATGCGCGGATTCATCAGGACGGCGCGCGCCAGCGCCACGCGCTGCTTCTGTCCGCCGCTGAGACCGACGCCGCGCTCGCCCACCCGGGTTTCATAGCCCTTGGGCAGCAACGCGGCGAATTCGTGCGCCTGCGCCACCTGCGAGGCCGCCACGATCTCATCCATCGACGCATCCGGCCTTCCGAAGGCGATATTGTCCTTAAGCATGGCGGAGAACAGGAAGGTCTCCTGCGGGACGATGCCGATCTGGCCGCGCAGTGCCGCCAGTTTCATGTCGCGCACGTCCACGCCGTCGACCAGCACGCGCCCGCCGGTGACATCGTAGAAACGCGGCACCAGGTTGATGACCGACGACTTGCCCGATCCTGTCCCGCCGAGAATCGCCACCGTTCTGCCCGGCTCGACCGTGAATGACAGGCCGCGCAGCACCGGCGTCTTGGGGTCGTCGGGAAACGAGAACGTCACGTCCTCAAACTGCACCCGCGCCGGTGTGAGGTTCTGCGCCTCAGCGCTCCGCGCCGCCTCGGCTCCCGCGCTCTTCCCCGCGGGATCGCTGATGATCTCCGGGGCATCGGCGATGGCGAACAGGCGCGGCACCGATGCGGCCGCCTGGCGCATGACGCTGACCAGCCAGCCGGTCATGCGCACCGGCCAGATGATCGACCAGATGTACCAGGTGAAGGAGAAGTACACGCCCATCGTCAGAGAACCCTGCACCAGGCGCAGCGCGCCCACCATGATCATCACGATGAAGGACAGCCCCGACACGAAATCCATCATCGGGAAAGCGCCGGCTTCCAGCCTGGCGCGGTCGACGTTGCGGGCGCGGTTCAGCATGTTCTGCTCGTCGAACAGCGCCAGCGCGTGCGGCTCACGCGCGAAGGCCTTGACCACGCGCACGCCGGCGATATTTTCCTGCAGCACGGTGGTCAGGCGGCCCATCTGTTCGCGCACCGCGGCCCAGGCCGGGTCGATCTTCATGCGGAAGCGCACGATGGCGTACACCATCAGCGGCATGGGCAACAGCACCGCCAGCGTCAACTGCCAGTCCAGCATCATCAGGATGATGAACGTGAAGATAAAGGTGCTGCCCTCGGTGAGCATCGTCGTAAAGCCGAAAGCGACGAACTGCTCCACCGCGTCCATATCGCTGATCATGCGCGACATGATCTGTCCCGTCGGCATGGTGGTGTACCACGAGAAGGGCAGGTATTGCAGCTTGCGATACAGCATGTTGCGCAGATCGCGCACCACGTCCGTGCCGATGGCGCCCTGCCACACGCTCTTCAGGTAGTTGAACAGGCTGAGCAGGGCTGCCGATGCCAGCAGCAGCGCGCCGTACAGCGCCACATTGCCCATGCTGCCCGTCGAGATGCCGCGGTCGACGGTCAGGCCCAGGAAGTACGGTTCCAGCAGGCCGGACACCAGCGCGGCGATTGAAAACGCCGCCAGCACAATGGCGCGGCGCCAGTAGGGTTTGGCATACGGGATCAGTCGTTTCAGTTCGTTCATGGCAGTATCTCAAATGGCGACTACAACTGCATCTGATGACGGCGCGGCAACAAAAAACCACGAGCGCCGTGTGTGCTCGTGGTCTCGGATTTCCAGAACAGTTGTTTTTACATCAACCCGGCTGTTGGGCGGCAGCGGGCAAGAGACCGGAGCAACGCGTCCGCGATGCGCTGTATGGTTTTCGACTGGATCGATACATCGTGATTGCTCCTCCTCTTTTTACGGATTTTTACGACCGTGTGGATTCTACATGCGCGTTGCCCGCATGTCAATTCCATTCCCATGCATTCCAGGTCAATGAGCCGATGCCGGCATATCGCACAGCGCTCACATCGCGCACCGGCAGGACCAGCAGCGGCGAATACAACGGCACAAACAGGGCGGCGCCGTCGATGGCGCTGAATACCTTGCCAGCCGCTTCCGCGCGCCCAACTGCGGATATCACGCCCTCGCCCGATTCCGCGGCGGTGATCAGCGCGTCCAGCGCCGGGTTGCAGTAGCCGAATACATTGCCCTGCGTCGGTTCGGGCGCGCTGGCGCTGGGGATGCTGGCGCAGTCGAACACGCCGCTGAAACGCGCCAGCGCCGGCGCCTGGTACAGCGCCGCGTCGAAATTACGGGTGAGCAGGATGCCGCCCCGGCTGAACGACGCGAACAGGCGGCTCTGTTTGCCAAGCCCGGCCACGATGTGGATGTCGACACTGAAACCTGCCGCTTCCAGTTGTCGCTGCACGATCTGGCTGATGGCGTTGCGCGGCATGCGCTCATTCGTCATCAGCGTAAAGCTGAGCGTCTCCGTCACCACAGCCCCGTTTTTCTGTTTCGCCTGGCGCGTGCAGGGCAGCACCTGGCATGACCAGCCGGCTTCGCCCAGCAGGCTGCGCGCCCTGGCAGCATCGCCGGGAACGCTCAGCCCTGCGCCGCTGATGCCGTAGAACATGCCGGCCGGGTTAATGACCTGAGCCGTCGTTACGGCGCCGCTGACCGGGTCGCGCCTGATGGCGTCGGCGTTCACGGCCAGTTGCAGCGCTTGCCGGACTTTAGCGTCGTCGAAAGGCGCGCGGGCTGTATTCAGTGCGATCTGCTCGAACACGGGCGCGGCGGCCGCAGTCAGCGTCTCGCTCGCGCTGATGGCGCCGCTGGCAAGCGGTTGGGCGACCTGGGCAGCGCCGCTCTGATACAGGCTGGCGGCCGTCGCGGCGTCGGGCGCGAACTTAAAGGTGATTGAAGGAATATTCCCCTGCGGTTGCAGGGGGAAGGGGACGCGGGCACGTTCGAGCATGAGGTCGGCGCCTTTATTCCAGGCGGTTACCATAAAAGCGCCATCGCCGACCGGTTTCGATGCGAAGGCGCCGCTGAGCTGTTGTGCGGGCGATACATTCTGCAGCAGATGCGCCGGCAACCAGCGCACGACCGCCCAGTAATTGGGGTCGGCCAGCGGGGTGCTCTGTTTGGCGTATGCGTTGTAGTCGCCGCGTTGAGAGAAATAGTCGAATGCCACATCGCCCCGCAACCTGCCGGCGGCGGCCTCGCGCGCCTGAGCCGCGCTCATGAAGCTGACCACGATGGTGCGCTCGTCCGGCGCGCTCATCGCGTACACCTTCTCGGTCAGCGGGTCGCGCAACTGGGCTTCCGGCGCCATAATCAGCCGCCAGGTATACAGGGCATCCTGCGCGGTGACAGGCTGGCCGTCTGTCCAGCGCCAGCCCTGCCGGATGTGAAAGGACACTTCCAGGTGACGGGCATCGCCTTCGCCCATCCACTTTGCGCCGCCGTTCTCCAGCGTGGGCACGGCGTCGCAGCCCAGCGCCACGGGTTCACCGCGCTCGTCCTGGCCGATGCAGCCGACGAACAGCGCGCCCAGCACATCCTGTGCCGCCTGCGATGCGGCGTAGAGCGGGTGCAGCGTTTCCGGCTCGCCGATCAGCGCCACCGTGACCGGTTTGGGCGGCACCGGCGTAGCCGTAGGCGGGGGCGTCGGTGTCGGCGGAACGGGCGATGCCGTCGCGGTGGCGGCGGGCAGGTCAGTCGCGGTGGCGGTCGGCACAAGCACGACCGTAATCTGTGCCGGCGCAGCTTCGCCGGTCTGCTGCTGGCATGCGCTCAACAGCAGGCCGGCCGTTGCCATGATTGCCAGCGCGATGTGCGGCAGGTTAACTTTCGGTTTGCCCATGCGATTCATCGTCACTCGTCGTTCGTCCTTCATCTGAATTTTTGGGTTGCGGCGCAGGGTCCGGGGCGCCGGTCTGGTGTTCGCGCTCGCGGCGCAACTGTTCATTCCTCTGACCTATGCGGCGCGCGGTGAGTATCTGCGATTGTTCCTGCCGCC
>JAKALH010000303.1 GCA_021813225.1 Chloroflexota bacterium | reverse complement strand
TGCTGCGCAGTGCGGCAGGCTATGCAGCGGCGCGGGAAGGGGCAGGCGTCGCGCGCGGCGACGTAGTCATCGTCATCCTGCAGCATGGCATCGACCTGCTGACGGCGTTCTGGGGCGCGATTCTGCTTGGCGCCGTCCCTTCGATTATGCCTTTCCTCACGGAGAAGCTGGCACCAGAGCGGTATCGCCAGGACCTTGCGGCACTGATCGAGACCACCCGGCCGGCTGCCATCGTCACTTATGCCGAGTTCGCCGGCGAGATCAGCGACGCCATCTCGAATCTCTCATCGCCAGTGCCGGCGCCCCGCTTGCTGATTTCATCCGACGTGCGACCCGCCGCCCCCGACTTCGACCGCCTCGGCGGGGTGCGCCGCAGCGCGGATGATATCGTCCTGCTGCAGCATTCGTCCGGGACGACCGGGTTGCAGAAGGGCGTCGCGCTGTCGCATCGCGCGGTGTTCAACCAGTTGGCGTGCTATCGGCAGGCCATCCGGCTGACGCAGGACGATGTGATTGTCAGTTGGCTGCCGCTGTATCACGATATGGGGCTGATCGCGTCGTTCATCATGCCGATCCTGAGCCGCGTGCCGCTGGTCATCATGTCGCCGTTCGACTGGGTGCGCGCACCGTACCGGCTGTTCCACGCCGTCACCCGCTATCGCGGCACGCTGACATGGCTGCCCAACTTCGCCTACAACTTCTGCGCGCAGAAAATCCGCGAGCGCGATCTGGCGGGCGTCGATTTATCCAGCCTGCGCGCGGTTATCAATTGTTCGGAGCCGACTTACTGGTCCAGCCACCAGGCGTTCCTGGACCGCTACCGCGCTTACGGGCTGCGCGCCGAAGCGCTGGCGACCAGCTATGCGATGGCCGAGAATGTATTCGCTGTGACGCAGGCCGGCATCGATGCGCCGGTGAGTGTCGATGAGGTCGATCAACGCGCACTGCTGGTCGAGCGTGTCGCGCGCCCTGTGTCGGGCGGCCTGAAACTGCTTTCCGCCGGCAGGCCGCTGCCCAATGTGCAGGTGCGCGTGCTGGAAGACGCGCCCAATGGCAGCGCTTCCGTTGGCCGGCGCGACCTGGCGGAACGGCATATCGGCGAGATCGCCCTGCGCAGCGACTGCATGCTGACCGGTTACTACAACCGCCCTGATCTCAGCGCCAGCACCTTCATGGATGGCTGGTGCCTGACCGGCGATCTGGGTTACCTGGCGGGCGGCGAACTCTACGTCACCGGCCGCCGGAAGGACCTGATCATCGTGGGCGGCAAGAACGTCTATCCGCAGGACCTGGAGCGCCTGGCCAGCGAGGCGCCCGGCGTCCATCCCGGGCGTGTGGTGGCGTTCGGCGTCTATAACCCCGCTGCCGGCACCGAAGACGTTGTGCTGATCGCTGAGGTCGATACCGCTGACCGGGGTGAACGGCAGAACATCGGCGATGCCATCCGCCAGCACGTCACGCGCAGTTCGGATGTGGCGCTGCGTCAGGTGCGCATCGTGGAACCGCGCTGGTTGCTCAAGACCAGCAGCGGAAAGATCGCCCGCTCCGCCAACCGCGACAAGTACCTGGCTGAGCTGGCGGCAGAGGGGCATTAAAGCTGCTCCGAGTCCTGAAAGAACTCGGAGCTGAGCGGCGCTATGGCTTCTCCCACTGGAAGGTGCCGGTGTACACGTTCGTGTGCATGCAGGCGGGATCGGCATTCGCGACGAACTCGCGCTGCATATGCAGCGTTTTTGCGTCGTTGAACGTGACCGTCATAGTGACCACGCCGTCCTTGATCGCCGACGGTCCGGCATACTGGTACTCATTCGTCTGCAGGCGTTTCATGGTGTAGGGCGCCGGCTCCTGATTCTTCCACACCAGTGTGTCGCCGTTGGGTGTGATCTGCACCAGACCATACACCGGTAAGCGTGACCCTCTCGCACACGTGCCGCGCATCTGATCCAGGCCCACCACGGTGTCCCACACCGAGCGCACCCTGGGGACGAAATCGCCGCCGGAGGCAGTTGCAGCCGCGGTGGGCGTGGCTGCAGCCTGTGCGGTAGGGCTGGCTGTCGCCGTGCCGGTTGCGGCGGGTGCGGCTGTTGCTGTGGCTGCAGGCGTCAACGTCACAGCCGCCGCTGTCGCCGACGGCGCGGATGTGGCCGTGGCACTGGCGGCGGGCGGGCTGGCCGGTGCGCTGCAACTGGTCGCCAGCGCCAGAATACCCGCCGCAAGAATCATCGTCCGTATTGACATATTGAGCGCGTCTCCTTCGCGTTGTGTTATGGGCCAGAGCCTTGATGGCGAGAATGTCTTTTCCAGCCGCGCGCTGAGAAAATCCTCACTGAAATAGCGTGATGCTCTAACCGCACCACAGTATAAGGGGAATGTGTGAGACGAGACTTAGCGATGCGATGGGCCTGCCGTACCCCGCCGCGTTCATAAGTTCATAATCGCTTCCTTGACGCTGCCCTGTATCTTCGCTAAGATAGTTGCTTGTGATTCGGCGCTGATGAGCCTGTGCGGGCGGCGATACATGGAGGCGGCCCCGCAGCAATTGCCGAACATAAGCTCGCTCGTGTCAGCAGGAAAACGAATGAACAGAACGAGACTTTTCCAGAGTGTGTTAATCGTACCTTTGCTGGCTGTTGCACTGCTGGGCGCCGCCCCGGTTGCCGCAACGACTTCCCCCGCGCTGCCGTTTATCTGCGCGCCCGCCAGCGATCCCGCCACGGTTCAGTTGATGATCGACGTGGATAGCGCCTACACCTATAGAGCCGCCAGTTGGACATCGCCGACGATGGGGCGTGTCGTGAAGTTTGAGTGCTTCAACGCGATCGGGCGCAACAAAAACGGCGAATGGCTGCTGATTCCCTATGGCACAGACAAAGCCTGGATTCATGGCAGCACCGTCCGGTTCAAAGGCGATATCCCGTCGCTGCCCGTGACCGAAGATGTCGTCGCCAGGGCCACCCTCTTTACCGCACTGCCTCAGGGCCTGCCCGCCATCACCTGGCGCCAGCGCTATATCTACCGCAGCGGCATCTGGGCCGGCAGAGACGCCAATAGGTTCACCGTGATTGGCGACTGCAACTCGGAATCGCCGGTATACCTGGGGCGCTTTGCCGCGGGCGGGTATGACACCAGCAGCTATCCGGCGCTGGCGTCAACCGTCAACTGGTTCACGGAATCGTTCACACGCACCAGCCTGGCCACCCACGGCAGTTTTAATGCGTCGTCGGCGTTCGATACGGCCTGGTCAGACCCCAACCAGTGCAGAAGCGACGAAGGGCCGCTGGCCTGCGAGTTGCGCGTCTCCAACGCCAGCATTCTCATCGTCGCACTGGGCACAGGCGACCAGCACGACTGGAGCAGCTTCGAGACCAACTATCGCGCCATCATCGAATATACGTTGAACCAGGGCGTTTTGCCGGTGCTGATGACAAAGGCCGACGCGCTGGAGTCGCAGGAGGGCGGCGCGCCGGCGGATTACATCAACTCGGTGATTCGCAGGCTGGGCGCCGAATACCGCGTGCCGGTCATCGATTTTTATCTGGCCACCCGCAATCTCCCGAATCACGGGTTGGCTGACGAGCACAACGACGCGCTGCAATCCGTTAGCCCCTTCCACCTGAACGAACAGGGTATGGATATGCGCATCTTCATGACCCTGCAGACGCTGAAGGCGATCTCGGGCTACTAGACCATGCAAATCCAGACAGATCGGCTTAAAAGCACATTCGCGATGCACGCCATCCGCACAGTTCTTGTGCTGGCGGTGGTATCGGCGCTGATGGCGGTGCAGCCTGTGTTGCCCGCGGCGGCAGTTGGCAGCGTGCGCTTCACGATCACCATTCCCGCCGTCTATCTGCGCGATCAGCCCAGCGTCATATCGCCGGCGACGATGCAGGTCTACAAAGGCGAGTTTTATACCGTCACCGGACGCACCGGCGATGGCAGGTGGCTGCGCCTGGATGCGACCGCTGAGAAAGACGTGGGCACCTGGATGATGGCTGACCTCGGCGCAATCGTCGAGGGCAAGCTTTCCGACGTGCCGGTTGTGCCCATGCTGGACCTGGTTACGCCGTATCACCGCGCCATCGCCTATCCCGACTGGGTACCGACCATTACCGCGGCGCAGCGCCGGATTTACCGCTCCAGCGTGGCCTATGGCAAAGACCTGCACAGGTTCACCGTCGTGGGCGACTGCAACTCGCTGCCGCCGGTGTATCTGCAGCGTGTCGCCGACGGTGAATTTGATCTGAGCAGCGCGCCGGGCCTGCGCTGGGCGGCGTCTTACTTTGCGCCCTCGTTCTCGCGCATCAGCCTGGCGGTGAATGGCGGTTTCACCGCCGCCGCGATGAGCGACCCCGACTGGGCGGACCATAACCTGTGCGATAAGAACGTCGGGCCATTTGCCTGCGAGGTGTGGGTATCGCGCGCCAGTGTCGTCTTCATAGAAGTCGGCACCGGCGACCAGTATGAGTGGAAGGACTTTGAAAAGAATTACCGAGATCG
>JAKALH010000302.1 GCA_021813225.1 Chloroflexota bacterium | reverse complement strand
GTTGCGCACGGCCACCACCGGCCCGGCGACATAGGGAATCACATCGCCGGCGCGTTTGATCATGACGCGGTCGCCAATGCGGATATCTTTACGCGCGATGTCGTCGAAGTTGTGCAGGGTGGCTTTGCTGATGGTGATGCCGCCCAACTGCACCGGCTCCAGCAGCGCATTCGGCGTTATCGCGCCGGTGCGCCCCACTTTGACCTGCACATCGCGCAGCAGCGTGGTCGCCTCGCGCGCCGGGAACTTGTACGCGAGCGCGCCGCGGGGATCCTTGCCCGCAAAGCCCAACTGGCGCGCCAGTGCGAGGTCGTCGACTTTGATGACCATGCCGTCGATCTCAAGGTCCAGGGTGTCGCGCCTGGCGCTGTACGAATCGCAGTAGGCGATGGCTTCTTCCAGCGTGTTGACGCGACGCGAGATGTCGCTGACCGGAAAGCCCACCGACTTCAGGTACTGCAACAACTCCCACTGTGTGCGCGGCTCCTGCGCCTGAGTTGCGCCGCCCCCCTGCCATTCGACGATGGCATAGCACAGGATACGCAGCGGCCGTTTTGCCGTCAACGCGGGGGCGAGCTGGCGCAGGCTGCCGGCAGCAGCGTTGCGCGGATTGGCAAAGGTGCGCTCGCCTGCCTGCAACTGCGCAGCGTTCATCTTCTCAAATTCGCGGAGCGGCATATAGGCTTCGCCGCGCACGCTGAGACGCCCCGGAATGGGCGCCGTCGCAGCGCAATCGTTCCAGCCGCGCAGCACGATCGGTACGCTGCGGATAGTGCGCACGTTGCCGGTTACTTCCTCGCCGATAATGCCGTCGCCGCGCGTAGCGCCCTGCACCAGCCGGCCCTGCTCATACGTCAGCACCACGGTCAAACCGTCTATCTTAGGCTCGACGGTGAAGGCCACATCCTTCCCTGCCGGTATCAACTTGCGGATACGCTCGTACCACGCCCTCACGCCGGCGGCATCGAAGGCATTGGCCAGGCTGAGGACAGGCTGCGCATGGCGCACCTTGATAAACTCCGCCGCTGGCTCCCCTCCGACACGCTGCGTGGGAGAGTCCGCTGTAATCAGTTCAGGGTGAGCGGCTTCGATCCCGCGCAGTTCAGCCATCAGGGCGTCATACTCGGCATCGCTGATTACCGGGTCGTCCAGGACGTTGTAGCGGTAATTATGGAAGTTGATCTGCTCGCGCAAGGCATTGGCACGTTCAGCGAGAGATGGCTTATGTGCTGGTGTCATAGGATTAACCATTGCCGGCGATGAATCGCGCCGCCAGATGGTATGTGGAGTATAGCTTTAACCGGCAAGTCGTTCGGGGCCTTTGACGTTTTCTCCGAACTGAATTTCAGCATTGCGCGCGGCACGTCGATAGGCTTCCTGGCGCAGACCGCCGAGGAATCGACCGAACACACCGTCTGGCAGGAAACGGCCGGCACCTTCACCGAAGCGAGCGCGCTGGCTGCGCAGATGCGCCAACTGGAACAGGAAATGCTCGACCCGGCGCGCGGCGGGCAGGCGCTGGAACGGTACAGCGAAATCGAGCACGAGTTCAAGTTGTCGGGCGGATACCAGGTCGACTCCCGCGTCCGGCGCATGCTGAACGGCCCGAACTTCGGCAGCAACTACACCCGCGCGCGCGACCTCAGCCTGGAATATCAGCAGGCGGAAAATGACCTGGCGGCGTGGGCTGAACTCGACGAAATCGCTTGAGGCAGATCAATCCGGCGCAACCGCCGCCGCGCCATGCGATATCAGGATGCGGCGCATGGCGCACCTGATGAATCCACGCGCCTGTTGCGAGGATGATGGGAAAATGGCAGGCAGTATGTTTATCTCCGCTTCGGCAGATACTGGCCGGTCTCGCGGTAGTTTACACTCAGCGCGGTGATGTAGCTGGTCAGCTCAACCAGCTTGCGGTCGTACTGCTCGCGTTCCAGCCACAGATTGAGCGCCCTGGCGCGGTGAATGCACTTGTCGATCAGGTCATAGACGACGGTGCTGTCGACGCCTGCCCAGTACGAGACGCGCGGAATCAGTGTCTGCTTCTGCTCCCGCAGGAACAGGTCGGCGCGCTGGTAATTGCGGAAGAGCGCGCGCCGGCTGGCCAGGCGCGGCTCCTGCCGGAACATGGATTTCATGTCCGGGTCGATGTAGCCTGTGGCGCGGTGATAGTAACGGCTCGGTTTGGCGCGCATGAACTGAGCCACCGTCATCTTGATGTCCTCAACGCGCTCGTACATCCACGAGAGTTTCGTCTCCACCAGCGGCTGCGTCCTGCCGAACTGTTTGACGATATCGTCGACATATTCCAGCTTCTTGAGGACGATCGGGCGGGTTTTGTATTTGCGCCGCCAGCCCGAGCGCGGCGCGAGCCATACCTGAAAGGTTTCGGCGAAATCCTCGTCGGGGTGCTTCTGCGCGTAATGGTCGCCGGACGGATTGACGTAGTTGCGGCTCCACGGGTTATAGTCGTACTTGTCGGAGTCGGGATACGTGTTGAAGAAGTTGCCCTGCACCTCGAACAACTGGCGGAACTCCGGCGTGCGATACAGCTTGTACGCATAGCAGAAGGCGTGCCCGACCTCGTGGCGCAGCAGGTTAACGATTTCGGGGTCGGAGTAGCGCCAGCCGCGGAACTCCTCATTCAGATCTCTCAGCAGCGGGTCGCTGTCATAGAAGCCGATGGAGATAATCGGCGAGCCTGCGATGCAGCCATAGCCGGTGGACAGATAGAATACCGGCTCAAGCTTGCGGATGCCCACGCGGGCGAGGTCTTCCTGCAGAGTCGGAATCGCCTGTTCAAACACGCTGCCCTTGATCTTCAGATCCAGTTGATTGATCGGCGTCTGAAGCAACTCCAGCTTGCGCGTGTCGGCCTGATATAGGAGTTCGCGTGATCGTCGCACGGCTGAATTCAACTGACTGCTGTTGATATTGAACAGGCTGGTTTGTCACCCGCCATACCGCTTGTCAGACCGTCAAAGAATGTATGGCGATTTCGCGGCGTCGACCTCATCGCAGGTTATCAGGCGGGCGGGTAAATCACCCATGACGACACATAACTATACAGCCAACTACTTGCTATCCTATTTTATAGCGTAATGACAGGGCAACACCGCAAATAAACAATGCCATATCAGCCCACTGCGCAATGCGCAGTGGCCCGAATGAGGGCATAGGGTCGGCGCGCAGGAATTGCAGGGAAAAATCCCCGATTGCAAACAGCGTCAGCCAGAGAGCGATGCCTCGTATACTGGACTGTAGATGGCGCCGGTGCGCCGCCCACAGGACCGCGAGGGCGCTGCCGGCGCATATAGCCAGCCACACCGCCATACCTGCCTGTACCGGCAGGCGTGGGTTGTTAATCGAATACATATCGGGCCAGTCCGCGCGCAAGTGCCATAGCCAGCCATCCGTCCAGAATACCTCGCGCCCGTAAGCGCAACCGCTGGGGATGCAGCCGACCGACGCGCCGATGCCAATCAGGCTGGCCAGAATGATCAGCGGCGCCGGCGCAATGCGCCTGCGCAGTCGACCGATTGACCACCAGGCGACCAGGCCGCCGGCGATGGCCGCGTGCCCCCAGTAGCCTGGGCTGGCCAGCGTGACGATCTCATTCATATGATCGCGGAAGTAGTCCACATTCAGCAGCACATAACCTGCGCGACCCGCAGTAACGGCTGCAACAGCCAGTATGAGCAGCGCTGTCAGCGTATCGGATAAATTCTGTATCGTACGACGCGCAGGCCACAGGATACAGATACCTCCCGCCAGGCTGCCCAGGATTACCCACGAACTGTATGTCATCATCGTATGCGAAGCCTGCGTAGGGAAACCGTCAGGTTGTCAATCGGCCAGTCGTCAACCGCGCCGTATCGGTTCCGTCATGTAAGACACTGCCGGCGCCTGTATCCTTGCAACCAGTCCGATGGGACTTCTCCTCCTTACTCCTCTCCTGTTTGCATGAGGGTTCGTAGTCGGCGCACGAACCCTCTGCACGGAGAGAGACACAAGCGACTCAACACTCACTGACGGATAATGAAAAAGAGCGGATGCTGAACCCTGCATCCGCTCATCGGCTTTCAGTCGGGGTGCCGAGATTTGAACTCGGGACCCCTTGCACCCCATGCAAGTGCGCTACCAAGCTGCGCTACACCCCGACAACTGCGACTGGTTTAACGATTTTAGCACAATGCCGTATGCGGTGAAGCCGGGCACAGGCCGCCTGATCGTGCCTGTGCCCGATCCCGGATGTCCATTACGCAGCGGGCAGCGGCGGTTGCGCTGCCGGCTGGGCCGGCGTCGTGGGAGCCATTCCGATGAACTGACGGTAAGCCAGCGTCCAGGCCGCCGAGTTGAACGTGATATACACACTCTCGATGATCGCGCCGAGAATCGCCACAACGATCAGCCCGATGACACCCAACACGATGGCTCCCGTGGTCAACACCGCCGACCGGCTTGTGCCGAGGATGATGGGGATGATCGGCAGGAACGTAGGCGCCAGCACCACCAGCGCCACCGCGCCGGTGACCAGCCCGAACACGATCGAGA
>JAKALH010000301.1 GCA_021813225.1 Chloroflexota bacterium | reverse complement strand
GTATTGCGCCGGCTTCATGATCATGTGCCCGCCGCCGCTGATCTGTGATTCATCGGCGCCGAGGAGTTTGGCGATGATGCGCCGCGCATTGCGATAGTAATTCGTCTCCAGCAGCGCGGGGAACTTTTTCTCCGGTCCGAGCACCTGCGGCAGCACCTCACGACCGGTGTGAGCGCGTTTGCCGCCCAGGTCAAAGTATTCTCCGTACTGCTCGCCTATGCGCTCGCGAAACAGCCGATCATAGATACCACTCAACCATTCCAGTTCTTCGTCCGTTGTAATGCGATCGATACTGACATAGCCATTCTCGCGGAACAATTCAACCTGCTCAGGCGTGACATCGACAGTAAATTCATGTATCCGGTTCATAACCAATACTCCTTGCGACGGAACCGCTGAACCACCAGTACACATGCCGACCAGCCAATACCTGAAGTATACGTGCTGGCGGACGATGAACGAGAAATTGCGGGCGCACACCCGATGGGCACACGGTGAATCAGCGAATCATTGCAGCAGGATGCAACACTACCGTTTGAAACGGTGCGATACAGCAGCACCGGCAAAGTCATTCACGCTCCGGCGCCGACCAGAATCCCCGGTGCGGGCCGATTGCCTCGTCTTCGAGTGCCGGGCCGCAGACCTCAACAGCGCCGGCGTCGAGAATGACATGCGAACGCGGCAGGTTCATTCCGCTGCGACTGGCCGTCAATTGATACAGTGATAATGCACTCAGAGCGAACACCACCCGCTTGATGCCGCTCCAATAGATGGCGCCGGAGCACATCGGGCAAGGCTCGGTGCTGGTGTAAAGCGTCATACCGGCCAGCTCGTCGCGTGCGTACCGTCGCGCAGCCAGCCGCACCAGGTTCATTTCTGCGTGGCAGGTGCAGTCGCGTTCGGTATTCACCGTGTTTTCGGCCTGCAGCACGGCGCGACCGTCACCGGCTGCCAGCAACGCCCCAAATGGATGGTTGCCGTGCTCGCGCGCCTGTCGCGACAGGTTGATTGCCATACGCAGAAATACGAGATCTGCTTCCTCCACATTCTCACTCCTGTGACTACAACGGGGTCTCCCCTGTCTCGCGGTGACACTTGATAGAGGCGCTGCTGCAAATCATTTGCTAGAACCGCAGCGACAGGCATGTCAACGCGCCATCCATCTTCATGAATTCTGACATTTCAAGCGGCACCGTATGATAGCCCAGCCGCTGCAGGCTATCCTGTAAGGCGGGAAAACCGGCGGCAATCAGAACGGAATCATTGACCAGCAGGCAATTGGCTGCATAGGCTTCACTGGCAGATGTTTCCAGTAATTCG
This sequence comes from Chloroflexota bacterium, assembly GCA_021813225.1. GTDB lineage: Bacteria > Chloroflexota > Anaerolineae > J036 > Brachytrichaceae > CAIXPS01. The sequence continues at coordinate 3,250 of JAKALH010000301.1, read as the reverse complement.
TACGGTCGCAGGACGGGATGCCCGGCCAGTGCCGGGCATACAAGCAGGCGATGTGGTCCCAATGCCGTCATGCCGGTCTTCAAATGCAGGATGCTGTTGATAGCGCGGATATCGACATGATCGGATGTATACCCTCTTCCCTCAAGCCAGGTGCTGAGTTGACGAGCGCCTTCTTCGTTGGTGCGCCGCGATATACCGATCAGGTAATGGCCGTCGCCTGCGTCGCAGATATCGCCGCCCTCCAGAGTGCCCGGCGCTTCGATAGCGGCAACCGGGCCGAACAATTCGCGCATCAACGGTTGCACTGTGGCTACCTCGTCCTGCCGGCTGGGTGCGCCGGGGCGCGTCAGGATCGCGCCGCGAAGCGTGATGACTGCGACATCTTCCACAAATGCCGAGTCGGGGAAACGGGTATCCGCGGGCAATCTGGTCAGCGACAGGCCCGCCTGTTCCAGCGCTTCGCAGTAACGCTCGTGCTGCTCCAGCGCCAGTGTATAGTCCGGCGCTCCTAGATTTACAGTCGTCAACCCTTCAGCGAAATTGCTGCAAGGCGGACGCACAATAGCTCGCGTGAACATGATCCCTTCCTGGTCGTGCAGCTTTCATTCGCCCGTATCCTGCACCCTTACGAGAGTATAGATGCGCCCGTCATGCCACACAATCAGAGGAATCTGTCACGGCAAGTGAATCTCACGTGCATAATAGGCGCATGTAAAGTTGGCTGCCATAAATTCCCGGCGCCTTTCGCCGCGGTTGAAACCGCGCGCAACGTAGTGCGCATCCAGCCTGCTGGAGCGGGCTTGGCATCGGTTGCCCGCGACCTGGAGTCGCCGGGTAAATGTGTCAAAAACTTACGACGACTAACTCATAAGGGCAAGTTGTGAATCTCGCAAGTTATAGAGTCGGCATCGACATCGGGGGAACGTTTACCGACTTCGTCGTCTATGAGCCGGCAAGTGGGCGACTGACCACTTACAAACTGCCGTCGACGCCGGACGATCCCGCGCGGGCAGTGCTGGCCGGTCTCGCCAGCCTCAGCGGTCAGCGGCAGATTGTGCATGGCTCCACTATAGCAACCAACGCGCTGCTGGAGCACAAAGGCGCGCGCTCAGCCCTGATCACAACGCGCGGCTTCCGCGACGTACTTCAGATTGGCCGGCAACAGCGGCCTGCGCTGTATGACTTGATGGCCGATCCACCCGCCCCGCTGGTGGATCGGGCGCTGCGGCTGGAAGTCGACGAACGGGTTACCGCCGACGGCCTTGTGGAAATCGCGCTGAATCCGACACAGGTTGATGCTTATATACCCCTGTTACAACAAATGGGAGTGATATCGGTCGCCGTCAGCCTGTTATTCTCATTTCTCCATCCGCAGCATGAGCAACTGATTGCCGACAGATTGCGACGGGCTGGCTTTTTCGTATCGGCCTCGCACGAAATTCTCCCGGCATTTCGCGAATTCGAGCGCACCAGCACCACGGTTGCCAATGCCTATCTTTCGCCGATCATGAACCGCTATATCGCCAATCTCGAACAGGCGCTGTCGCCGGGTCATACCGGACTTACGGAAAGGTCCAGCGAGTTGCGCATCATGCAGTCGAATGGCGGAAGCATCAGTACAACTGAAGCCCGTCGCAACGGGGTACGCTGCGTCGTATCCGGCCCTGCCGGTGGCGTCGTCGGCGCACTGCGCGTTGCGCGGCTCGCGCTGCAGCAAGAGAGCAGCGTCAACCAGCCAGTCAATATCATCACTTTCGATATGGGCGGCACCTCGACTGATGTTTCACTGTGCGACGGCGATATCCGCACGACCAGCGAGGCCGATATCGGCGGCTATCCGATTCACATTCCGATTATTGACATCCACACCGTCGGCGCCGGCGGCGGCTCTATCGCATCGGTCGATGCCGGCGGCGCTTTACGTGTTGGGCCGCAGAGCGCCGGCGCAGAGCCGGGGCCTGCCTGCTATGGGCATGGCGATCTCGCGACAGTCACCGATGCCAATATCGTGCTGGGGCGGCCGCCCGCCCGGTATTTCATGGGCGGCCGCATCCACATAAACGAGTCGCGCTCGTTCCATGCAATGTCCGTTCTGGGACAGGCGTTGAACATCGACGCCAGGGCAGCCGCACGCGGCGTCATCGACATCGCCAACATCCATATGGAGCATGCCCTGCGGGTTATTTCCGTGGAGCGCGGTCACGATCCGCGCGACTTTACACTGGTGTCCTTCGGCGGCGCGGGTGGATTACACGCGGTCGAACTGGCGCGCCGCCTGAGCATCCGTCAAGTGCTGATATCGCCGCTGGCGGCTACATTGTCAGCATTCGGCATGCTCAGTGCCGACGCCGTCAAGGACTATGTCCAGACTGTCATGCTGCCCGGCGATACGCCTGAGCAGACTCTGAATGAACGGTTCCGACCGTTGTTACAACAGGGACTGGCTGATCTGGCTGCGGAGGGATTTGACAGAGTCAGCGGGGAGATCGACCTTGAACTGTCGCTGGACATGCGCTATCAGGGGCAGTCCTATGAACTCAGCGTGCCGTACAGCCAGGAATACAGAACCGCTTTCCACCGTGCCCATGAAGGCGCGTACGGGTACAGTCGCAGCGACGCGCCAGTGGAGATTGTCAATCTGCGCGTGCGTGCTATCGGCCATCTTGAGCCGCCGCCGCTGGAGAAACTGCCGGACGGGGACTTGAACCCTGCCCGGGCGCTGCTCGAATACAATCGCATCGTGTTACGCCTGGAGGAGCCTGTGCCGTTTTATCGGGCGGAGCTGCTGCAACCCGGCGATGTGATCGCCGGACCTGCTATCGTCATTCGCGACGATACAACGATCCTGCTTGACCACGCCGACCAGGCGTATGTCGACCGGTATATGAATCTGCTCGTGCGAGTCGAACCGCTTTCGGACTCATAGTGAAAGACCGCATAACCATTTCCTTGCCCACACGCAATCATGGTTGAATACAGTCCCATCCAACTGGAAGTGTATAAACATCTGTTTGCATCCATTGCGGAGGAGATGGGTGTCGTACTCCGCAGGTCTGCCTACAGCCCGAACATCAAGGAGCGCCGCGATTTCTCGTGCGCGCTGTTCAACGCGAAAGGGGAGATGGTCTCACAGGCGGCTCATATCCCCGTACACCTTGGCTCCATGCCGCTCAGCGTTGCGGCAGTTATTGCCGATGCTGGCCCGGCGGGCTTTCACCCGGGTGATATGTTTATCCTCAATGACCCCTAT
>JAKALH010000300.1 GCA_021813225.1 Chloroflexota bacterium | reverse complement strand
GATATCATCGAGGGGCGCATCAGTCAGAACGAGAAGCTGGTTCTGCCGGTTTCGCTGGTTGTGCGCGAATCCTGCGGGTCGCGCCGCATCGTTGCCGAGCGCACCCGCAACCAGCCGGGTTCCTGCTCACTGCAGGTAGCCGCGTAAACGCAGTTGCTCACAGAAACGTTTATAGCGTTCATCGTAGGCATTGACCAGGGTCAGGTCCGGCTCCACACTCATGCCGGGACGCACCATCGCTTTAGCGGCATCAGCAAGCGCGCCATACCAGCAACCTGCTGCGGCCAGCAATGCGGCGCCCATGGCCGTCTCGCTGCAATGTGGACGAACTACCGCGCGGTTCAAAACGCTGGCGCGAATGCGCAACCACACGCGCGATTTCGAGCCGCCGCCTGTAACGTGAATACGGTCCCCTATCGCAGCGCCGATGCGCTGCAACACCTCGTATGCCAGCCGCTCAATATAGGCGGTCCCTTCCAGGCCGGCGGCGTAGGTGACCGTTGATGCCGCATCTGTGGTTGCAACACGACCCACGGTAAAGCCGGCAGCTTGTGCGTTGATGAATGGAAACCGCTCACCGGTGCGCGCCAGTGGATATCGCAACAATCCTGTGGGGATGTGACCTGCTGCAAGTGTATCCAGCAAAGCAGGCTCCTGGTCAGGATGGTCCCGGACAATCCATTCGCAGCCTGTGTTGCTGGCCCCGCCGGGCATCCACCAGCCAGCCGGGTGGCGATGGCTGTAGATGCGGTGCAGGGGGTCGTGCAGCAGCTCTCTTGTTATCCCCTTTATCACCAGTGTTGTGCCAAGAGATGAATTCCATGCCCCCGGTTCAACGGCGCCGGAAGCCAGTTGAGCCGCCGTGCCATCCGTGGCGCCCGCCATGACGGGGATGCCGCTCGCAAGGGATGTCTCGGCGGCAGCCTGCAGCGTGGTATTGCCGATTATCTGCCCGGGAGCGACGACCTTCGGCAATTGACTGGTGGATATTCCCAATTCGTCCGCAATAAAGGACGGCCAGCGGTTCTCGATCAGGTCATAGCCCGTCTTCAGGGCGTTGCTGTAGTCCGTGACATCATACACGCCGGTCAGTTTCCCGACGATGTAATCGGCGGCATGGATGTAGCACATCGTGCGTGCGGAGATGTCGCCCCGCTTGTGCCGCATCCATACGATCTTCGGCAACGCGAACGACGCATTAAACGCATATCCAAGTCGCTGTTCCAGTGCAGTCGCCGCATGACGCACAAGAGGAACATATTCTGCGCTGCGGACATCGTTGTACATCAACGCCATCCCGGAGGGTTCCTGTGCCGCGGTCAGTGGCACAATTGTGCCCGATGTGGAATCGATTGCGATGCCGGCTACACTCACAGCGGGATTAAGCTTCGCCGCCAGACTGCGCAGGCAAGCCACCGTGGCAGACCACCAGTCGTGAGCGTCCTGCTCCACCCAGCCGTCTGGCAGCGCTGACTGATCGAGAGGGAGCGGCAACCTTTCGCTGGCGCTCGCGATAATGCTGCCAGTGGGATTGACTGCCAGAATTCGCACACCCTGCGTGCCGAGATCGATGCCGAGGACAACCTGTGTAGACATATCAGCCGCCTTGCCTTCATTCTCTGATCTGCCGGAACGAGTCCGAATCATCACAACACCCTTTCGGGTATCTGCGTTATAGTAAGTCTAACCTTGGGAGGCGCTGCTCAGCCGATGCTGAATAGCGACATGGGAGGTCTACCATTAAAGCAATCATACGCAGCGGCAGCCCGGTGCCCGTGCGGCTGCAACCCGATCCCGTAAGCGGCGCCGTTATCGGCCAGCTCACCGGCGGCATGGCTGTTGAGGTGGCTGATGTCGTGGCGACCAGTTCCAGTAAATGGGCGAAGCTGAAACTGGCGGCGGGCGGCGTCGATCTCATGCAGGTGAAAGTTCAGGATGCCGTCGCCGGATACGTCTCGGCGGAGCACTTTGTCGATGCGCTGGAACCGCCCCCCGCACCTGCTGTGAAGATTGGCCTCAGCGTCATCTACAACGCGGATGCCGCGTTCAAAGCCGCCAACCTGGGCTGTCGGTTTTTCAGCATTGTCGGGAATGTCGAACTGGGCACACAACTGAAAGACGCTTTCCCCGATGCCACGGTGATGGTGCGCCCATACCTCGATATCCACGGTAACCTGCCCAGCTTTGACTACATCATGGGCAAGTTGAACGGCGCGCTGGACCCGCGGCTGATCTACACCGGCTTGAACGAATCCGAGCAGCTTGATACATCGGTGGATTCATTGCGCAGGCGCGCGGCCTTCGATATTGAAATGGCTCATCGCATCAAGGCGGCCAGCGGGGCTGTTTACGCGGCCGGCTCATTTTCGATGGGTACGCCGGACTTTACCCGCACCGATATCTGCGACGCACTGCGCACTTATTACGCACCTGCCTACAACTCCGGGCTGTTCTGGCTGGACCATCACCTGTACAGCCCCAATATGCAGCATATCTATCGCGAAGATATCCAGACACCGATCTGGAACGGGCAGAAACAGGTCGTCGTTGAGACGGAGTGGTTTGAAACGCGCTGGCATTTCTATTTCACACGTTGCGGTTTCGACCCGAAAAGCCCAAGCCGAATCGTGTGCTCGGAAACAGGGGTCGACGAAGGCAGTGTCGGCGGCTTCGCAGCCCATAATGCCACGGAACAGGATGTGGTGTCGTGGTGCAGGCGCTTGACACAGCTCGCCGGGGCGCCGTTGCTGCTGAACGGCAACACCTTCAATTCACCGTTTGCGGGCGGTGCAATCTTCGCCATTGGCGACCCAATCAACTGGGCGGGCTACGATATGACGCGCTATGAACTGGCCATGGGCCCCGATGTCTGGCACAAACCCATCTCGCCGGCGGTGAATTTCAACTGGGAGCTGTCGCACATCGAGATGGCGGACCTGGCACAACGTGTGGCCAGTCTGTCCAGGCAGGTGACAGGCGCCGCTACGGCGCTGCAGCGCAAGGTTGCGCCAGACAACGGCCCAAAGAAGTAGCGGAAGTCGTTCTTCCCGGTCTGCAGACGTTGAGTTGCGCAGGCCGCTCAGCCTTTAGCCGTTGACTCGCTGGCCTTCTCCCTCTGGCTGAGTTCCTGTTCTGCTGTCGTGTCGACTATTGGCTGATCCTTCTGGTCGCGGCTGACCAGCGTGATCACGCGATAGGCTTCCGCGGGCACCAGCCCTTTACCGGCGTCCAGCGCCCAACGCCGCAATCCCTGTACTGTCTCTTCGCTGACCTGGCTCTTATGCTGGCGCAGGGCATCCATCTTCAGGTCTATGGTTTCGCTGATGTCCACCCAGGTATCCGGCTTCTCGGTCCACTGAATCCACACCTCATGGACTGCGTGCGGTGCCCCCAGTTCCGGGTACATCAATGGCATTGACGCAACCGGCGCAATGGCGTCGACCGTCGCCACGGCAACCGCGCGGTGGTCGGGGTGATTGATGTAGTCTGAGCTGCTCAGGAATGCTGTCGGGTCCATCGAGAAGACCACCTCCGGCTTATATCTGCGTATCAAGCGCACCAGATCTTTGCGGAGTTCCAGCGTGGGCATGACTTCGCCGTCGTGGTAGCCGAGGAACTCTACATCATGTACGCCGCAAATCGCCGCGGCTGCGCGTTGCTCTCTCTCGCGCTGCTCGGCCAGCGACACCGACGTGAACGATGGATCGTGCGTCCCGATGTTGCCGCTTGTAACAACAACATAGGTAACACGGGAGCCGCGTTTCGTCCACTTCGCGATTGTCCCGGCGCAACCAAACTCGATATCGTCCGGATGTGCCACGATGGCCATGGCTGTTGAGGGTGTAAATTCCTTGCTCATGGCAGTAGATTGTACGCTCACCAAGTTGGCAAACTGAGAAGCCTGATGCACAATCTGCGCGGAGGTGTAACCATGGACAGCAAAGTCAGGCTTGGCTTCGTGGGCGTGGGCAGCATGGGCCAGTGCGCTCATTTGAAGAACTATGTCACTCTGCCCGACTGCGAGGTGGCCGCGATAGCGGAAATCCGGCCGCAACTGGCTCGAAAGGTGGCTGACCGCTACGGGATCCCGCACGTCTACGCCAGCGCCGACGATATGTTTGCGCACGAGCATCTTGACGGCATCGTATCCGCGCAGCAGTTCGGCAGGCATGGGCAGGTCGTCATACCGTTATATAAAGCCGGCATACCCTTGCTGACGGAAAAACCGCTGGCGGCGTCGGTTGAGGTCGGCGAGAAGATGCTTGCCGCGCTGAAGGCGGGCGGATCGTGGCACATGATCGGCTATCACAAGCGCAGCGACCCTGCCTCAATGTATGCCCGTCGGGTAATCGATGACCTGAAGCAGACTGGCGAACTGGGGCACATGCGCTATGTGCGCATCCTGATGCCGGCCGGCGACTGGGTTGCAGGCGGCTTCAACGACCTGCTGCAGACAGCCGAGAAAGCGCCGGCAGGCGATAACGATCCGCCGGCGCACGATATGGATCGCGCAACCTACGATGCGTATATCTCATTCGTCAATTACTATATTCATCAGGTGAACCTGATGCGGTTCCTGCTTGGCGAGCCTT
>JAKALH010000299.1 GCA_021813225.1 Chloroflexota bacterium | reverse complement strand
ATACAGCGGCCCATTGATCGCATGAGCAGCGCGGTACTCGCAGATCGCCTGAGCGATTGCCGCAATGTGCGCCTCGGTGAAACTGCCGTCCAGTGGCGTACCCCGGTGCCCGCTGGTGCCGAAGCTTACCTGCTGCGCGGGATTGCTTAAATCCGGTTTGTTCTCGTAGTAGGCGCGTTCGAGCTGGCGCGCGTCGATCAGAATGTCTGAGGGTGCGGGCTTGCCTGCCAGTGGATGTATGCTCATCTTGACTCCGTGTGAACAATCTGCTTGCCGATACAACCGGCTATATGAATGGAATCGTGCATACCGTAACCCTGATCATTATTACACGATAGCCGCCCAACGCCATACATTGTCTATAGCCGGCTCAGTTGTAAGATTGACATGAACCCGCTTAACAAGGTGTTTATATGGACCATAAACCGCTGAGTACCCGCGAAAGCTGGCTTGCGCTGGAAGCGCATTACCAGAATATTCGCAATACCCATCTACGCGACCTTTTCCGTGCAGATCCCATGCGCGGCGAACGCATGGCCTGCGAAGCGGCAGGGCTATACCTGGATTATTCGAAGAATCGCATTACGGCGGAGACTATGCACCTGCTGCTGGCGCTGGCCGAAGAATGCGGTTTGCGGGAACGCATCGAAGCCATGTTCCGAGGCGATAAGATCAATATTACTGAGAATCGCGCTGTGCTGCATACAGCCCTGCGCGCGCGGCGTGACCAGCACATCTACGTAGATGGAGCCGATGTTGTCTCGGAAGTCCATGCGGTGCTGGAGTGTATGAGTGCTTTCTCCAGCCGCGTACGCCAGGGAGACTGGAAAGGTTATACGGGTAAGCGAATACGCAATATCGTCAATATCGGCATCGGCGGGTCAGACCTGGGCCCGGTCATGGCCTATGAAGCCTTGCGGCATTACAGCGATCCGGCCTTGATATTCAGATTCGTGTCCAACGTTGACGGGACCGACCTGAGCGAGGCCGTACGCGGTCTCCAGGCTGATGAAACACTCTTTATCGTTTCCTCGAAGACGTTTACGACGCTGGAAACGATGACCAATGCGCATTCCGCGCGACAATGGCTGCTGCGTTCACTCCACGATGAGGCCGCAATCGCCAGGCATTTTGTGGCTGTTTCGACCAACGAGGCGGAAGTACGCCGCTTCGGCATCGACTCGGCCAATATGTTTGGTTTCTGGGACTGGGTAGGCGGACGCTATTCCATGGATTCTGCTATCGGCCTGTCCACGATGCTGGCGGTCGGCCCAGATAACTTCCAGGCGATGCTTTCCGGATTTCACGCGATGGATGAGCATTTCCGCACAGCGCTGTTCGATCGCAATCTGCCTGTGATTCTGGGACTCCTGGCGGTCTGGTATGCCGACTTCTTCGGTTCCCAGACCGTGGCTGTGCTGCCTTACGATCAGTACCTGAAGCGCTTTCCAGCATATCTGCAACAGCTCGCCATGGAGAGCAACGGCAAGCACATTGCACTGGATGGTTCGATTGTGGATTACCCGACGGGGGCCATCTATTGGGGCGAACCCGGCACGAACGGCCAACACTCGTTTTACCAGTTGATTCACCAGGGCACGCGGTTGATTCCCTGTGATTTCCTGGGTTTTTTCAACACCCTGAACCCGCTGGACAATCACCACAATCTGTTGATGGCGAATGTGTTTGCGCAGGCTGAGGCGCTGGCGTTTGGAAAATCCGCCGATGATGTGCGTAAAGAAGGCACACCGGAATGGCTCGTGCCTCATCGCACATTCGAGGGGAACAGACCATCAAACGTGATTCTGGCGGATCGGCTGACGCCGGAAACATTGGGTAAGCTGGTCGCACTGTATGAACACAGCGTGTTCACGCAGGGCGTCATCTGGGATATCGACTCGTTCGACCAGTGGGGCGTAGAGCTGGGTAAAGTGCTTGCGCAACGTATCGTTCCGGAACTGGCGAATCCGGAAGTGACACTGACACATGACAGCTCAACCAATACACTGATCCATCTATACAACACGCGGCATTCAACCCATTAACCCCGACACAGGCGCTGTTTATATGGCAGATACAGTCGACACGGAAATTCAGTACAAGATCGCTGCGGCTCGTGAAGCTGTTTCGCTGGTGGAGTCGGGGATGCTGGTCGGTCTGGGAACTGGAAGTACCGCCATCTGGGCAACCCGTTGCATTGCCGAACTCATTCATGCCGGCGAATTACATCACATCACAGGTTTTGCAACATCGCGAGCGACTGCGGTTGAAGCGCAGCGATTGGGAATCCCGCTGATGGACGACGATTTACCCGGCGACCTGGACTTGACAATTGACGGCGCTGATGAGGTTGATCCGCACCTTGATGTGATCAAAGGCGGCGGTGGCGCCCTGCTGCGCGAGAAAATCGTTGCGCAGGTCAGCCGGCGTTACATCATCGTGGTTGATGAGACGAAGCTGTCGCCATTGTTGGGCACCCGTTTTGCGCTTCCGGTCGAAGTATTGATGTTCGGCTGGCAGTCGCAGCGTCGGTTCCTGGAACAACTGGGTGCGAAAGTGACATTGCGTAAAGCTGGTCACGGTGAGGATTTTAAGACCGACTCCGGCAACATCATCCTGGATTGCGCTTTTGGGCCTATTAGTACACCAAAGGAGTTGGCGAATCAACTCGCCTGGCGCGCAGGGATAGTTGAACATGGCCTGTTTTTGGGCATGGCGACGGATGTCATCGTCGCGGGTCCGCACGGAGTTCAGCGCCTGCAGCGCAATAAATAGCCCGAACCGGAATCTGTCATCGTGTGGACGTAACTCAGCCTTTCAGCAGTACAACTTCGCCAACGCAGGTATGCAAGGCGGGGTACTACTCAAGTAGTCCCAGGGGTTCTTCGATCATCTCCGCCAGTGTCTGCAGGAACTGTGCGCCATGGGCGCCGTCAACGGCGCGATGATCGCACGACAGTGTCAGCGTCATCATGGGCTGAATCACGGGCTGACCACCCAGCGGGACGATCCGTTCAGCGATTCTGCCGACAGCCAGGATCGCCGCCTGCGGCGAGTTGACAATAGCATTGAAGAAATCGATGCCGTACATACCCAGGTTGCTTATGGTGAATGTGCCGCCTGCAAGATCGTCCGGCTTCAACTTGCCGCTTTGTGCGCGTGCGACCAGTTCGGCGCGCTGTTGAGCGATGCCCGCGACATTAAGGTTTTGTGCCCGGTGGATCACAGGCACGACCAGCCCGTCAGGGATCGCAACAGCCAGACCGATATTGACATCGCGATTCATCCGTATCGCTCCGTCTTTCCACATCGCGTTAACGCGAGGATGTTCCTGAAGGGCTGCTGTGACGAGTCTGATGATCAGGTCGGTGTATGTGATTTTCGTGTCGGTGCGTTTCTGTGCACGCTCGCGCCATGTCAATAAGCGCGTTGCGCCAGTCTCGCGGCTGAGGTAGAAGTGCGGAACAGTCGTCCAGCTCTGCGCAGTGCGCTCCGCCATGATGCGCCAGACTGTGCCCGGTTTGACGATTTGGTCCGTATCATCGGCGCTGCCCGCTGTTCTGGTGCTCACAACAGCAGCAACATCAGAATACAGAACTGCGCGATCCGGGCCGCTGCCTCTGATGTGCGACAGATCGACACTGTGTTCCGATGCGGTACGGCGCGCCTTCGGTGAAGCAGGGATGAGACGTGCCGTCGGTATCGCCCTTATTTTCTCCAGAAATGCCAGAACATCCGCTTTTTCAATGCGATCACCGCTGTGCGGCACAAGGCTCAGGTCGATATGGTTTTCATCTGCAATGCGCCGAGCCAGTGGACTGGCGGCGGACTGACCGGCTGATTGAACTGCGGCAGTACTTGTTGCTGCGAAGGTACTGGCTGCTTCGGCGGCGGCTGTAACATCATGGACAGGCGTTGTTCTCTCACCCGGCTCCATTATGAGCGCGATCACCTGGCCCACCGGCACGTCCTGCCCGACCTGTGCGGAAACATGACTCAGTATGCCGCTGGCACTCGCCTCGATTTCAACGGTGGTCTTGTCCGTCTCGACCACCATGAGCACCTCGCCTTTAGTGACCGGCTGCCCTTCAGCCTTCATCCACTGCAGCAGCCTGCCAGTTTCCTGCGCAATTCCCAGAGCCGGCATGATGACATTTGTTGCCAAGGTCAATCTCCTGTCTCTTGCGATGCCGCACGGGTTTCAGGCCCTGCCGCACAGTGTTCTGGCCATCTGAAAGACGCTGTCGGCTGTCGGCACTGTCAGGTCCTCGAGCGCCGGCGAGAATGGAACGGGAACATCCATGGCGCCCATGCGCTTGACAGGCGCGTCCAGATAATAAAACGCGCCATCGGCGATGACGGCGGCCAGTTCAGCGGTTACACCGTAGCGCTCATACCCTTCGTCGATGACAATCGCCCGCGATGTTTTCTTTGCGGAGTCGATCAGGGTCTGTTTGTCCAACGGGAAAGTCGTGCGCGGGTCGATGACCTCCGCGCTGATGCCGATCTCGCCCAGCTTCTGGGCAGCCGCGAGCGCAACATAGACCATACTGCTGGTGGCGACGAGGGATATATCGGTGCCAGCGCGCTTGATATCAGCGACGCCGAATGG
>JAKALH010000298.1 GCA_021813225.1 Chloroflexota bacterium | reverse complement strand
TCAAGGACTTCAATCAGACTTTCCCGCGCCGCATCCATGCATTCCTTGAGGATGTCAGCAACAAGGTGCCGCTGGAGAAACTGCGCGCCTCGGGACGCGATGCGCTGGCAGCACTGGAATACACCTGGGCCGCCATGGAATCTTATGAGCAGGGCGGCATCCTGGTGCGGCCGCATCCACTGCCGTTGCTGAAGGGAGACCCGTCGGCGGAACTCAACTGAGCCAGTTCAGCAGTCAACTCATAACCGAACTCCGGCCCTCAACAAGCCGGAGTTCGCGTATCTATTGATGGTGACGGCACTCAGACGTCAATGCCCTACAGCCAGCGGTGGATCACCCCAGCGCATGAAATCTGCCACCGCATAACCGGCTTCGCCTGCGTTATCCGGCTTTACGACATGGAAGTGATGCTTCGACGCCGTGAATATCACCCACTGTCCGCCATTCCAGTAAGCCAGTTTCAAATTATCGCTCGATCTGGCGCGCGCCAGGTCTTCGGCGGTAAGTGCAACCCAGATCTGCGCGGGGGGATTGAGATCCGCCGCATTGGATTTAAACAAATCAATATTCATCACATAGCGGCCCAGCCTGAATTCGCTGGGCGTGCCGATGCGGACAGCGGGGTGTATGGCTTCGGGTGCAACTTCGGCATCAACGCCCTGCACATCTACTGGACGTCCATCTTCCTGCGGCGCGATGCGCACACGCACACCGTGCAGGTTGAAGTGATGTTCAGTCGCACCGTCGTCGCTCAAAAAAGTACGTTCGGCATTAAATTTAGCCATAGTCGTATCCCTTCACAGCAGTATACGCGGCCTGCTGCATCGCCGTGCTACCGCGCAGCCCCGAACGATGCACGATGCAAGTCACTGATCTGCCTGTGTTCGGGCACACTTTCCAGATAGGATTGTCGCCATTCCAGCGTGCTGATGCGCCCCGAGCGTTTTATCAACTCCGCATACCCGGCTTTGACGGCCTGTGAATATCGCTCCATCTCGCCGAGTGCGCGGAATATCTGCGCACAGGTCAGATAGCTCCATATCGGGAACTCCATCCCTGCCGCGCCGTGCCCGTTCAGATATTCCCATATTATGCTCGCTATCCCGCCCGCTTCCTGCGGCTGGCCTGCTGAAAGCGTACAGCGCCCCAGACCGCTGCGCGCGTCGACCGCGTAACCGCTCACACCCAATAAGGCCAAGGCTTCGGCTGCCAGCCGGTATTGAGCCATGGCCGGTTCGTGTTGACCGGCACTTTCCAGTATCAAGCCTCGATACGTCTGCCCGACCGCCCGCGCAAAGCCATCGCCCAGTGAAGCCAGATCGCGCTCAAGCGCATCCAGTGAACGCATCGCTTCGTCGAGTCTTCGACTGCGCCAGAAAGCAAGGATCAGGTTGAGTCTGTTATATACCAGTTCGCGCCGCGCGCCTGTTGCTTCGCATAACTCAACCGACCGCTTCAGCGAAGCAATACCCTTCTCGTACAACCCCAGGCTGATATAGTCGTATCCGAGGTTACCCAGGGCATTTGCCTCAGCGGCGCGATCTCCCGACTGGTTGTTGATTTGCGCCTGCTCGGCATGCAATATCGCCGCATGCCCGATGTCGCCGCTTTCCGCATAGTACACAGCCAGGTTGCTCAATGCCTTGGCCGTGGTGTTCCTGCCCGCCTGTTCAGACAACTGTATCGCGCGCGCCGCACAGGCAGCGGCTGCGGTCGTTTCGTTCCGTCTGTTCAGGCAAATAGCCGCCAATGCCTGTAGTTCTGCTTCAAGCACTGTTTGACCCGCCCGATGGGCGCACTCTGCGCCGGCGCGATACGCATTGACGGCTGCTGCATAGTCGCCAATATAATCGTTGTAAAACCCCTGTCGATAGTGCGCTTCTGACAGGTGGGCATCGTCCAGGCGATGCGCCAGCGCCGTCAGTTCAGAAACCGTCACATGATATCCGCTCGTATCGCCGAGAACGCGCAGGACATCGCTCAAACCCAGCAGAGCAGACCATCGCCGCGTCTGGTCGTCCGGGGGAAGCAGTTGCAGCACACGCTCATAGTACTTTCGCGCCCCCACTGTCGCGCCACGGGCTTTGGCCCGGTCGCCGGCGCGCAATAACCACACCACAGCCATCTCCACGTCGCCGCAACGGTCGGCGTGTTCGCCAATCAGATGAACAAACTCGTCCAGCCGGTCAGACCTGCGCGCTTTCTTCTCAAGCCAGCCGGCAGCCGCGCGATGAAGCCGCCGCCGTTCACTTTTCAGCAGGCTTTCGTACGTCGCATCGCGCAGTATCTGGTGCCGAAACATCCATTCCCTGTCGCCAGCCAGCGCAGATGTCGCGGCTGGCTCGACTAATCCGCGCCCCTGCAGGCGCGCCAGGATCTGACCGGCATCGCGCACACCCAGTTCTTCGAGGCCGCCTTCCCAGAAATTACGCCCGAATACCGATCCGATCTGCAGTGCGCTGCGTTCGTGATCGCGCAAAGTGCCGATGCGTGTCTGCAACAGGTGCTGTAGCGTAAGCGGCAGCGTGGTCTCAGTCAATCCTTCGGCGGAGATAGAACGTTTCCCCGCCGCGCGCACGATGACGCCATGATCGATGCACCAGTTGACGATTTCCTCGGCGTACAGAGGATTACCCTCAGAGCGTTGAGCTATCAGGCGCACAACATCGTCTGTCACGCCAGCAACATTCTGCAACAGCGACGAGACGAGATGCCGGCAATCATTGTCATCGAGTGACGGCAGATCAATACGCCGGTAACCCGAACAGGTTTCCAGCATCTGCCCGTACGTCCAGTCCGTGCGCGCTGTCGCCAGCACGAAGATCCCGTTACTGGAATACCGGTTGTTCAGCAGGTGGGCAATCAGATACTCTACCGATGAGGGATCAGCCCATTGCAGGTCCTCAAGAAAGATAACGACCGGCATGCGGCGTTGCATCGATTCGAACAGGGATTGACTGACGACCCAGGCGCGTCCTCGCAACTGCACCGGGTCATCGCGTAACGGCGCGAGTGACTGGTATTGCGTATAGGGCAGACCGACCAGCATTCCCAGCACCTGTGCGCCATCATCATCAACAGCTCCTGCCAGTGCACGGAACCGGGTATTCCATATCCTTTCGGCATCAGAGCGCGGCGTATCTTCGGCGATACCGAACTGGTCGAACCACATGCGCCGCACCAATGCGAAGGCCTGATGCTCGTCGCCCTGATAAGCGCGCGCTTTAAGCACAAAGCAGGATTTCCCTGCATCCTGCAGCCCGGTTCTGATCTCGCTTAACAACCGGCTTTTCCCAATGCCCGCTTCGCCGATGATCTGCGCCCAGACAGGTGCACCGCTGTCAAGTGACTCCGTCAGGCAGCCCCGCAGAAGCTTGAGTTCAGCAGTCCGTCCAAACAGGCCGGAACGGCTACCGTCGACTCCGCGATTCCGTGTGTCAAAAGGGCGAGGTAACGCTTCGAGTACCTGAAACGTCTGCAGCGGATTCGTCTGCCCTTTAAGAGTCAGCAGCGGTTGCGGTACGAACTGAAACAACCCCTTGACGTAGCGATAAGTGTCCTGTGAGATCAGGATCTGCCCCGGCAATGCAGCGCCCTGCAGGCGCGCGGCCAGATTCATTGCGGTGCCGCTGGCGGTGAATTCCGGTTTGAGGCCAGTCGGTAAGTCGCCTAATACGACGACACCGGTGTCAATTCCAATCCGCAAACGTACAGCAGGTTCTCCGGTACGGGTCGCCATGCCGGCCTGAATATCAAGCGCGGCGCGGACGGCATTTTCGGCGTCACGCTCTCCAGCGCCATGCGCGCCAAATACAGCCAGCAGACCGTCACCCAGATATTGCATGACAACACCTGAATGTGCGGCGATGTGCCTGCTGCCGATGGCATGAATCTCCGTGACAAGATCACGCCACTCCTCTGGATCGAGTTTCTCCGTCAATGCCGTCGAACCGACAATATCGGCAAACATCGCCGTGACGATACGACGTTCCACAGGGGATTCGCGTACGTCTGGGGTGGGCGTTGCATTTTCGGCCTGCGCAAGCTGGCTGCGCAGGGCGATGAGAGCAGGCTCTACCACGGCATCGCTTAACGTGGCGCGCTGCGCTTCCAGCCCGGCGATAGCTGTGCGAAGTTCCTCAACAGTCAGCTTAACGGATGAATCACGCATGGAATGGGATGCCGCTCGCAGTTGTCGATAGCGCGATCGGTCGCCGTTATCGGAACCTGCCAGTTGGTATTATATAGAGGCCAGTGACGGAATGTGGCACTCCAGACATCGTCACGCATTCCGGTTCATTCCGTTTATAGTCGTAATCGTCGACAGGAGCCATACCATGCCAGTATCAAACCCATTCCGGTTGCGGCCTGAAGAAATCGAGGATCTGCTTGCTCAGGAGCGCCCCTGGCTGCCCGAGCTGTCGTCGGCAGCCACAAGCTCAGTTTCGGGACAATTCGTGCTTGCGAACACAGAGGCGCTGATGCATCACATCAGCGCAATTCCAGCAACCGGCTACACGGCTTACAGGCGTTTCAGGCTTGACGGCGACCGGCGGCAATATGAGGGTCCCTACTTCCTGAAAAGGGAGTATCTCTCCGCCGCTGTCCTGCGTTGTTTCCTGGGT
>JAKALH010000297.1 GCA_021813225.1 Chloroflexota bacterium | reverse complement strand
GATGCCCGCAATCGTCGTGAGCAGCTTGTAGATGGCGTTGTCGCCCAGGTAGTTGCTGGCGGCGTGCGCGCTGCGCCCCTTGGCGGTGATCTTCATCTCCACGCGCCCCTTGTGGCCGCGGTAGACCTGCATGCGGGTCGGCTCGCCGATGACGACGAAGTCCGGCCGGATGCCTGGATCGTTCACGACGAATGAATTGGGGGCGATGCCGTCGCACCATTCCTCCATGTTGCCGAAATACCAGGCCGTCCAGACGGACGGGTCGAGCAGCCCCAGGTCGCGCGCCAGCGCCATGCCGTAGATCATGCCGGGCGTGCTGCCCTTCTCGTCGCATGCGCCGCGCGCAAACAGCACGCCGTTGCGCACGACGCCCTCGAACGGGTCGTGATCCCACTGCGAGCGGTCGCCGATGCCAACCGTGTCGATATGCGAATCAAAGACGATGTGGCGCGGGCCATTGCCGATGCGTCCGACGATGTTGCCCATCACATCGAAGCGCGCCTCGTCGAATCCCAGCGCGCGCATCTCCTGCGCGCAGCGTTCGCCCACGTCGCGCAGTTGCGATTCCATACTGGGGATGGCGCAAAGCTCGCGCATGAAGCGGATGATTTCGGCGCGCTGCGTTTCGACGCGCGCGTTCAATGGTTCAGTCTGTGCTTTTGTCAGGCGGGTCATATCTGATATTCCTGTATCGTGTCATTCCATCACGCGGCCAGGCGCGCGACCCTTATTGTAAAGGCTCAGTTAAAATGGTCGCATGACATCGGCCCAAGCCCGCCATCGCGACCCGACTGCCGGCAGCACTGATCTTTCGGAGCGGGTAGCCTATGAACTGCCACATTCCACCCGCATCATCGAAATCCGGCGCGAGACGCCGCTGGTAAAGACCTTCGTTTTTGACACCGATATCGACGCCCAGCCGGGCCAGTTCATCATGCTGTGGATTCCAGGCGTCGACGAGAAACCAATGAGCATCGCCGGCATGCGCCCGCTCACGATCAGCGTGGCGCGCGTCGGCCCGGCGACCGGCGCCCTGCACGCCATGAACGTGGGCGATTACGTGGGCTGGCGCGGGCCGTTCGGGCGCCCGTTCCGGCTGGAGACCGACCGGCAGGCCCTCCTGGTAGCAGGCGGCTATGGCAGCGCACCATTATTTGTGCTGGCGCAACAGGCGCTGGCGCACCATATGGATGTGACCGTCGCCATTGGCGCGCGTGTCGCCGATGAACTGCTGTACGCGGAACGCTTCGAACAACTGGGGGTGAAGCTGCTGCTCAGCACCAACGACGGATCGCGCGGCGTAAAGGGCTTTGTGACCGACGCCATCAACAGTGCCCCCAATCTTCAGCCCGGCTACGCCAATCTCACGCTATACACCTGCGGCCCGGAGCCGATGCTGGCGGCGCTGCATCAACTGTGCCGCGCCAGGGAGTGGCACGGCCAGCTCAGCGTCGAGCGCTACATGAAGTGCGGTTTCGGCGTGTGCGGCCAGTGCGCCCTCGACGACGTGCTGGTCTGCGTCGACGGGCCGGTGCTCACGCTCGAGCAACTCGACAACAAGCGCGACTTCGGCCATTACCACCGCGGCCCGACCGGGCGCCGGCTGGAGATATAGGGCAGAAATCGGATAACGATGCTTCTTATACACAACGGTTCGCTGGTCAGTGCTGCGGGCGTGCGGCAGGCGGATGTGCTGGTCGATGGCGAGCGCATCGCGGCGGTGATCGAAGGTCACCTGCCCAGTCTCGCCGGGCTGGGGCCGGATCTGCACGTGGTCGATGCCGGCGGCCTGCTGGTTTTCCCCGGCCTGATCGATGTGCACACGCACATGCGCCAGCCGGGCGGCGAACAGAAAGAGGACTTCTATACCGGCACGTGCGCGGCGCTGGCCGGCGGTGTGACATCAATCTTCGCCATGCCCAATACTTCGCCGGCAGTCACCGACCGCGCCACGCTCGATCTGGCGCTCGATCTGGCGCGTGCGAAGGCGGTGTGCGATTACGGCATGTTCCTCGGCGCGACGAACACCAACCAGCGGTTAAGGCTGGACAACCCCGATTTACACGAGTGCGGGCTGAAAATGTACATGGGCAGCAGCACCGGCGATCTGCTGGTCGAAGATTTCGGGGCACAATACGAACACTTCCAGTCCTATCCGCATGAGCGCGTCATCGCCGTGCACGCCGAACATGAACCGGCAGTGCGCTACTTCGGCCAGCGTGGCGAGCGCCGCCCCCCCATCGCGGCGGAACTGGAAGTGGCGCGGGCTGTCGCGCTGGCCGAACGCTGCGACCGCCGCGTGCACATCTGCCATGTTTCCAGCCGGCGCGAGGTGGAGCTGATCCGCGACGCCAAGGCGCGCGGCGTTAAAGTGACCTGTGAATACGCCCCCCACTACCTGTTTTTGACAGCCGACTTCGAGCATGGGCGGATCACGGAACAGCGTTCACGCGATTTGCAGGGGTATGCGCCGGGTCACGCTCTGCACCCGGCGGCGCTGTACCAGATGAATCCCCCGCTGCGCCAGGAAAGCGACATCGAGACGCTGTGGGCCAGCCTGGACGTCGCCGACTGCATCGCCACCGACCACGCACCGCATACCCTGGAGGAGAAACGCAGCCCCAGGCCGCCCAGCGGGGTGCCCGGACTGGAAACCATGCTGCCGCTGCTGCTGACGGCGGCGCACCAGGGCCGGCTGGCGCTGGCGGATGTGGCGCGCCTGTGCTGCGCAGGCCCGGCGGAGACATTCAACATCAGGGCTAAAGGTAGAATTGCGCCAGGGTTCGATGCGGATTTGACCCTGGCGGACCCGCACGAAGAATGGACGATTGGCGACAGACCGATCCTCTCCAGGTGCGGCTGGACGCCGTTTGCCGGCTGGCGCGTGCGCGGTGCGGTGAAGCAGGTGTACCTGCGCGGGCAACTGGCGTTCGCGGACGGCAACGTAATTGCCGCGCGGGGCGCGGGCAGCTGCATCGTAAATTAAGTGGAGATATGACAATAGAGATTGGAGATTGGGGATTAGAGATTGGCGACAGGTGATCAATCTCCAATCTCTGATCTCTAATCTCCAATAACTGATGGCACAGATTACGGACGTAAATGACACGATCAACCTGGATGCCGCGGCGGTGCGCAACCGGGTGCTGGTGCTGGTGGCGTTGATTGCGCTTACACCGGTGGCGCTGGCTGTCGTCGAATTGCCCACCCGCAGCGCTTCCATCAACTTCCTCGGCTCCGCACTCTCCATCACCCTGTCGACGGATTCGCTGCTGCTGGTGCTGATGCCGGTGCTGACCATCGCCGGCACCGACTGGGTGCTGCGCGCCCATCCGGATGTGCTGGCCGGCGAAATCCCTTACCTGTTCCCATTCTGGGTCGCACCCGCATTCGCCGCGTTGACCATCGCCTGGCTGCTCACGCGCATCGCCGCCTGGCCGCTGTGGATCGCCGTCCTGCTGCTGGGTGTAATCGCCATCGCCACATTGATCTTCGCGGAGTACGTGGGGCTTTCGCCCTATGCGCGCGGTTACGCCGCAGCGCGCCTGGCGCTCACTGGCGTCAGCTATGCCATCGCCTTCGCTCTGTTCACCCTCATTTACAGTTCGCGCGAACGCAGCGTCATCACAGCCACACTCACCACACTGATCGCCTTTGGGCTGGCGCTCGATCTGATGGCGCCGCATATCATCGGGCTGGGCACGGCAGCCACCTTCTCACTGGTAGTCGGGCTGCTGGTGGGTCAGGCCAACTGGGCGCTGAATTACTGGAACATCTCCAACTGGAGCGCCGGCGTCATTCTGCTGGCCGTCCTGTATGTCATGATCGGTCTGGCGCAGCAGCACTTCCAGGACCGCCTGACGCGCAGCGTTCTGATCGAATTCGGCGTAGTGGCTGCCATTGCCATCTTCATCGCATGGCAACTTGCGGGTGTGCGGTAAATCGGCAAATCCAGCTAAACTAAACACCAAGGTCCGCGGAGATCCTGTCGAACAAGGCGATATCCCTATGCCAGAAGGCGTTCTCGTTATCGGCGCAGCGAATCTCGATATCAAAGGCCATATGCTGGGCGAGCCGGTTGCCGGTTCGTCCACACAGGCAGCCATCAAAACCAGCATCGGCGGCGTGGCGCGCAATATCGCCGAGAATCTGGTGCGGCTGGGCGTCCCGGTCGTGCTGCTGACCGCGGTCGGCGACGACAATGCCGGCGAGGATATTCTGAATAATGCCGTTGACGCCGGCATCGACGTCTCGCGCGCGCTCACCGTAGAAAACGCCGTTACCGGCACCTACATGGGGGCGCTCAGCCAGGACGGCAAACTGTTCTTCGGCATGGACGACCTGCGGGTGTTGAACCATATCACGCGCGATTACCTGCGCCTGAACCGCGACGCCTTCCGCGACTGCGAGATCGTCGCGCTGGATATGAACCTGAGCGACGAGGCGCTGCAGGCCGCCATCGCGCTGGCACGCGAATATGGCAGGCGCATCGTCGTCGACCCGACCTCTGTCGATCGCGCCACCCGTTTGCGCCCGCACCTGCCTTTGCTCGATCTCATCACACCCAATATCACCGAGGCGCAGGCGATCCTGAACTGCCCGGCGATTGCCGACTCTGCCGCGGCGC
>JAKALH010000296.1 GCA_021813225.1 Chloroflexota bacterium | reverse complement strand
CGGGTTCTCCAGGTGCTCTATGAATCGCGGCAGGCGTTCGTTCGTTACGACTCCCGCCAGTAAAGCCCAGTACGCGCCAATGGTCTTGACGCCGGTCAACGACCCGTCCTGAACTCGATCATAGTAGTAAGCTGTCTTGTCGTCCCACAGCAATTTATTCACTGTGTCTGCCAGCGTCGCCAGCTCGGAACCCGCCATGGCGCCTGATTCTTCGTCCTTGAGCACCTCTGCCATCTGTTTCAGCAACCGCGCAGAAAGAATCTGCTGCATGCAGGTGTCTACCCAGCTCATGCGGCCGGTAGCCCACCATGCCGTGTGTTCCTCGTTGAATCCTTGTACGTGCGGGACACGCGGCTGATTATCCATGCCACAGCCCCACCCCGATGACCAGTAAGTGCCGTCCTGCCAGGTGCGGTAATACTGCAGCCACTGGTGATATGCGACCAGCACCGGGAATACCCGCGCCAGCCTGTCCTTATCGCCGAAAACCCGGTAATACTCCCACTCCGACCAGGCCAGCAGATTCGGCCCTGTACTGGCGGGGTCAAAGCGGAAGAACAGGTCGGTGCCATCCAGCTCTCGTATCTCGCGCGAGATAAAACCGTCCGGGTGCTGTTTGCAATACAGATTATCCAGGGTGCGCTGGAAATTGAATGCGCGGCTGCCGTAGCGGGCGAACAACAGGATAAACACCGAATCCCACATGAACAGGTTGTTATTGAAAGCCGTATCGATGTAGTTGGTGATGAAGCCATTTTCGGCGTTCGGGCTGCGCAGATTGCGAAATGCCAGTTCCCACACACGCCAGTAGCACTCAATCGCCGACTCGTGATTCTGCCAGAAGGGCTTTGGCAGCAGATGCTTTACTTCGGTATATGCAGGCGGGCGGTTCCGTTCGCGGGGCGACCCGATAAATGTATTTTCCTTGACGAGGGAGTTATGCACGTGAGTGTCGAAGTAGTTACTCATGATTTCTGTCACCCTTGCGTCATTTGACGCGATGGATCGGGAATTTTACGATCACGACCCCTTCACGCATTACAATGTAGATAGTTCGGTTGGTCAGGTGCCGCCGATACATTGTATATCAGGAACCACGATGGACGAATCAGCCCGCAAGCAGATTCTGCGCAGACTGCAGAGTATCGAAGGCCACATCCGCGGCGTCGAAAGGATGGTTGATGAAGATGTTTACTGCATCGACATCATGAAGCAGATCAACGCCATTCAGGCCGCCTTGTCTAAAGCCAACCAGCTCATACTCGAAAACCACCTGAACACCTGTGTGACTTCTGCTGTACGCGGTGATGACCCCGCCGAGCGCGAACGCGTGCTGCAGGAAATCACCGGTGTCTTTGAAATGTCGAGTAAAGTGTAGCGACCGGATCGCAACAGCGAAGTGTCATACGGCATTATGGCTGAACGTCCATCAACACCACAGGTAATCGCTCTAAACCTGTATCACCTCTCTCCGGACGATCTGATTAGGCAACTTGAGGGACTGGGTGAACCCGCCTTTCGCGCCAGACAGATTCTGCATTGGTTATATCGCGGATATGTCGCATCGATTGACGAGATGACCGACCTGGGCAAGGGGCTGCGCAGTAAACTCAAGGAACGATATACCTTGCGAAGTTTGTCAACTGTTACGGAGCAGGCATCCAGTGACGGTTGGACGCGCAAGTGGTTGCTGCAAGCACCCGACGGCGGCGAAGTCGAAACCGTACTCATGGAGTATGAAGGCATTCGACGCACAGCTTGTATCTCCTCGCAAGCCGGTTGTGCCATGAACTGCAGTTTCTGCGCTACCGGCCAAATGGGGTTCCAGCGCAACCTGGCCGCAGGCGAAATCATCGAGCAGGTCGTGCATGTCGCCAGAGCATTGACCCATACAGTGAGCGCGACTGTTCCGGGTAACAACCTGGAGCTTAACGGCGGGAAAGAACGCCTGAGTAACGTCGTATTCATGGGCATGGGCGAGCCGTTTGCCAACTATAACAACGTGATGCAGGCTGCGCTCCGACTCATCGCGCCGGTTGAGTCAGGCGGGATGGGTCTTGGCGCAAGGAAAATTACAATCTCGACAGTCGGTCTTGTGCCTGGCATCCGTCGCTTCTCAGACGAGAAGGCGCAGATCAACCTGGCGGTGTCGCTGCATGCCGCCACAGATGACCTGCGCACACCACTCGTTCCCCTGAATAAGCGTTACCCGCTCAAGGAACTGGCCGTGGCGATTCGTGAATACATCATGAAGACCAATCGGCGTGTGAGCCTTGAATGGGCGCTCATCGAAGGTGTCAACGATACGGTTGAGCAGGCAGCGGCACTGGTTACGTTTGTGCATAATACTTTCGACCCCAGGCACGAAAAACGCCACATGCTGCACGTGAACATGATCCCGTTGAATCCCACAGGCGGTTACGATGGAAAGGCATCGCAAAGAAACCGTATTCAGGCCTTTCAGGAGGTGCTGAATCGGGCGTACATCCCCAACACGCTGCGTGTTCGCCGCGGGATTGACATCAGCGCAGGTTGCGGCCAACTGAAGGCGGAGACTGATGGTCGCGAACCTGTATAGCTGACATCATCCAGGCCAGAAAAAACAAAAAAGGCAAAGATGACCTCTGCCTTTCTCTGCGGGATAAGCGATAATCAGGCTATAGTGGTGAATCAGCTGCCTTTGACGAGTGTGCGGAGTGCCTTGGTGGAAACCATGACGGTCTGCATTTTACCGTCAATCAACATGCGGCGGCGCTGCAGGTTTGGCTTCCAGGAGCGCTTGCTCGAGTTCAGAGCATGGCTGCGCGACTGTCCAAATTGCTTGTGTTTACCTGTGAAATAGCATTTTGCCATTTTGAAGTGACCTCTTGTTATTAAGCGAAAATACTCGGGTCCGTAACTCCCATTCCTGAACCGGACAATAGTTTACCATATAACGAGCAATGAACCCCGAAGCTCGAACATCAATAGTGCCCATTGCAGGCATCATCGAGATCAAACCAGGCGTGGTTTTCAGTCTGGCGCTTATCGCTGCACTCAGCACCTACGGCGTGGTAGGCATCGCCTCACGGTATACGGGATTCGACTCCACCCGTCGTGACCCGCGGCGCGGTCTTGAGGTGAAGTGCAAACGCGCAAACGACGACGGCATGCACGTATCGGTCAGCGTCCATGTGATTGTTGAGTATGGTGTGCGCATCAGCGCAGTCATCTCCAGCCTTCAACAGCAGATTACGTACAGCATCGAGCACAGCACCGGATATAAAGTCGATGCCGTCGATGTCCATGTTTCCGGGCTGCGCGTCACTCACGAAGACTAGACTATGGGAGAATTGGCGCTTGTATTTCCGGATATGGCTGGCGAAAATCTCTACGGTGGTGGCGCTTCCTTTGCTGAATGACCTTTATGCTCAGATGGCACTCAATCGCTTCCGCAACCGCATTACAGAGTCGGCGCGTTCTGTCGTTAAGGCAACAAGCGATGCCGCACATCGCAGCGCACTGTTGAATGCTTACAATACTCGAATTCAAATGATGATGGGCGGCAGGGCGGCGAGTAACGACATAACCAGCCACGACTTTCAATCCGTCATTGGCCTTCGGCAGACACAGCATGCGGCTGTCGTGCTGGACGGCCAGAAATTCAAACATTTCGTACAGGCCGCCTACCTGTGGCTGCATCAGCAGGAACCGATCGTTAACTCGTTCAACGTGTACCCCGTTCCAGACGGCGATACCGGCACGAACATGATGCACACCATGCGCTCGGCATGGGAAGCATGTTCAGGCGTTGAGAGTATTGCGATCGGCACAGTCGTTCATGCCGTCAGCAATGGCGCCATACGCGGGTCGCGTGGCAATTCCGGCATCATCCTGTCACAGATCTGGCGCGGTTTTTCGCGGTCAATCGACAGTAAGGAGACCTGTAACGTGCGGGATTTCGCACTGGCTCTGCAGGAAGCATCTAACACCGCGTATGCTGGCGTGAATAACCCCGTTGAAGGCACCATGTTGACGGTGGCGCGCGAAGTTGCAGCAGCAGCGCAGATTGCCGCGAATGAGACGAACGATTTACGGGATTTTCTGGATGCTTTAACGGTTGCCGCGTATGAGTCGGTCCAGCGCACACCATCGCTGCTGAAAATACTGAAGGAAGCCGGCGTGGTGGATTCTGGCGGATACGGTTTATATGTCATTCTGGACGGAATGCGTCGATATGCCCGAGGCGAATCGATCGATGTGGCCGCACATGCAGGAGCAATCAACAAGGTTCAACCTGTTGCGGAACTGGCAGGGGAATGGGGATACGACGTCCAGTATCTTGTCTATGCGGCGAATGGCACCAGACTCGATGTCGATAAAATCCGCGCTGATATTACCGCGATGGGCGATTGCCCGCTGATCCTCGGCGATGAAGCGATGGTTAAGGTACATGTCCATGTACCAGACCCGGGCGTGCCTTTAAGTTATGGCGTAAAGCTCGGTTCATTGCGGGATGTCGTCGTCGAAGACATGCAGGCCCAGTCTGCTGAGTTTGTTCCGGGTCAGATAGCTGCAGGCGAATCCGTCAGGCTGCCAGAAACCGAGATCGCCGTCATCGCCGTGGCTGCAGGAGACGGAATCGTGCGCGCCTTCAAA
>JAKALH010000295.1 GCA_021813225.1 Chloroflexota bacterium | reverse complement strand
GGAATACTCCAGCTTGTAGCGCAGCCGCTTCAGCGCGTAGTCCAGGATCTGGTTGTGGTCGAAGGCCATCACCGGCAATCGATAGACCGACTTCCACTGCGCCTCGGCGGCGTCGTCGCCGGCTTCCACGGCCAGCGGTGCGGGCACCAGCGCGAAGTAGGCCACCGTGATCACGCGCCCGCGCGGGTCGCGGCGCGGCCCGCCGAAGGTGTACAACTGCTCGATGCGCACGCCGTCCACGTGCGTCTCCTCGTACAGCTCGCGCGCGGCGGCGTCTTCCAGCGATTCGTCCGCGTTGACGTAGCCGCCCGGGATGGCCCAGCGCCCTTCGAACGGGGCGCGCTTGCGTTTCACCAACAGCACCTGCAGGTCGTTCTCGCGCAGCGTGAAGATGACGATATCGACGGTGACGGATATCTCGGATCGCATGGCTGATGTGATTTTAACGCCGGGCCTTACTTCTTCGCGCGCGCGATCAGCCGCGCGGCGACGAAACGCCGGGCGGGCATGGGCAGGTAGCTGATGAAGCGGCCCAGGGCGTACAGGCGCGAATCGCGGTTCGAGGCGCTGAACTCCCGCACCGACTGCTCCATGCTGATATCCCCCGCCAGCACGGCCTTCTCGTAGCGCACGGTCCACTGGAACAACTGCGAATGCGCCGTGCGCAGTTCGACCAGCATCAGGCGCGCCAGCGGGCCGGCGTTGTCCAGGATGCCGCTGTCCTCGAAGTCGTGCTCGGCCTGGCGGCGGTCGTAGTTCAGCCGCACGATGCGACCTTCCCATCGCCCGTTGCGCCAGGTCAACTGGGCATAGCTGGCGCGCCGGTCGCCATCGAAGGGCAAACCCGCCGCGCCGGCGTTCACCACCAGCGTCGGGCCAATCTGGCGCAGCAGCGGGATGTGGGTGTGCCCCACGCAGAACAGCGGCGGCTGGGGCTTGCCGATCAGTTCCGGGAAGGCCTCGTCGGGCGTGTGCCAGTAGATGCCCATGCGCGTGCCGCACATCGAGGCGTGCGTCAGCCGTATCTCGCCGCCGTCGGGCGCAGCCAGACTCAGTTTGAACGGCATGGCCTGCAGCGCCGATACGTCGCAATTGAGCTGCTGGTAGGTCCAGTACGAGCTGCGGTGGATTTCAAAGCGCGGGTCGCGCTCCAGCACCTTCACGCGGGCGTTGCGGATGACATACTCCTCGTGGTTGCCGATCAGGGTCAGCCACCCGCGGGCGGCCTGTTTCTCCTGCACGAAGCGCAGGCATTCCAGCGGGCGCGGCCCGCGGTTGACCAGGTCGCCGGCGACGACGACCCGATCCGGCTTCCACGCTTCGATGTGCTCGCTCACCTCGCGCAATGCGGCGATGTTCGAGTGAATATCCGAGAGTACAGCTAACTTCATAAGAGGTCTATCGGTTAGAATCCAACGCTTGATTATAGGGCGCTCGCCGCCGCCTTCCGCGAATTACGCTAGACTATTGGGCGTCCACACCGCATTCACGACGACGCATGAATCGAGGAGACTGATGGATCGAGTAACTAAAACCAGTGGGCTGTCTCAGGCGATGCGGCTGTGCGCGGTTATAACGGCGCTGTCGCTCGCGGCCGGCTGCGCCGGCCTCGGCAGCCCGGCGAAGCCGGTCAGCGTGCAGATCACGTCGCCCGTCCCCAATGCCGAAGTGACGATCGGCGTCAGCACCTACATCATGGGCACGGCCAGCGGCGACAACATCACGCGCGTGGATGTCGAGGTTGACGGCCAGGCCTACGCCATTCTGACCGCCGACAACAAGACAACGGGCATGCCCAGCTTCCCGGTGCAGGTGCCGTGGGCGCCCAGCAGCGAGGGGCTGCACGTGGTGCAACTCATCGTCTACGGCCCCTCCGCCAGCGTCGTCGCCAAGTCCGACCCGGTGATTTTCAAGGCCGTGCGCAACGGCGCAGCCGCCGCGACGGCGTCGCCCACCGCCGCTCCCACAGCGCCGCCGGCCGCCATGCCCGTCACCAATGCGGTGCCGCTGACGAATGCGGCGGCGACCGCTGCGCACGGCGCGACGCTCGTCGTCATCACGGCGACCGCCACGCCGGCCGCCGGCGCGCTCAGCGGGCCGGGGCTGACGATTGTGAACGACACCGTCAACGTGCGCAGCGGCCCGGGCACGGAGTATGCGCTGGTCGGCCAGATGGCGAAGGGCGCGACCGCCGCCGTGCGCGGCAAGAGCGCCGACGGCGCGTGGTGGCAGATCGATTACCCCAGCGCGCCGGGCGGGCTGGCCTGGGTGTTCGGCGACCTGGTGCAGGCCAATCCCGCCGCGGCCGGCGTGGCCGTCGCCAGCGCGCCGCCGCTGCCGACCAGCCCGCCGGTCACTCCCAGCCCCGTTCTGCCCACGGCGGCGCCGGCGCCCACCGAGCGGCCCTGCAACGCCAGCATGGCGGAGTGGTTCGGCAAGGACCCGCGCTACCCCTTCTGCGTCGCCAAAGTGATGACGTGGTACGACAACCAGGACGGCGCGCATCGCTACGAGAACGGCCACGACGTGCCGCTGTCATTCTCGTGGGACATCTGGGGCGTGGACGGCATCTGGATCGTGTTCGAGCAGGACAACAGCGGCTATTGCGGCTACGCCAAACAGGCCGTCAAGGCCATCAATCAGCGCGTGGACGGCGGGTACTTCGCCTTCAACGTGAAGGACTTCCCCGGCGGCGCGACTATGCGCATCCACCTGAACGTCAAGCGTAAGGATGGCCAGGTGGTGGAGTTCGGCGACAAGCGCCTGTGCATTTTCTAGGGCCGACACACCGGTCAGCCCGTACGTATAGCCCTGTGTGCTGCCCGATGCCGCAAGGGGCGACACACAGGTCGCCCCGTACGTCCATATCGGCCTGCCTGTTTACTCGCCCTGCTTCACTTCCTGCCAGACAGCCTGCAATTCGGCGCCGCTCATGGCGGCCATGTCCTGGTTGCGCGCGCACACCAGGTTCTCCATCGCGCGGAAGCGCCGCGAGAATTTCTGGTTGGCCTCGCGCAGCGCCGTCTCGGCGTCGATGTGGTAGCCGTCGGCCACGTCGGCGACGGTGAAGAGCAGGTCGCCCAGTTCCTCGCGGCGGTGGTCGTTATCTCGCGCGGTGAGCACCTCGTCCAGCTCCTCGTGCGATTTGTTCAGGCGCTGTTCGTGGTTGTTGAAGCGGAAGCCGGCCCGCTCGGCCTTATGCGCCAGCTTCTGCGCCTGCGCCAGCGCGGGCAGCGCCGGCGGGATGCCGTCGATGGCCGACTCGCGCGCAGGCTTGCCGCCGTTGCCGTGCTCCTGCTGTTTGATGGCGTTCCAGTTGGTCAGCACGTCGCCGACGCTGTTGACGACGACGTCGCCGAAGACATGCGGGTGGCGGCGCTTCAACTTGGCGTCCACCTCGCCGATCACGTCGATCATGCGGAACTGTTCGGCCTCCGTGGCAATCTGCGCCAGCATGATGGCGTTCAGCAGCACATCGCCCAGTTCTTCCTGCAGGCCGGCGATGTCGCCTTCGTCGATGGCGGCCAGCACCTCGTAGACCTCTTCCAGCAGGTCCTGCCGCAACGACTCGTGAGTCTGCTCGCGGTCCCACGGGCAGCCGTTCGGTGCGCGCAGGTGAGCCACGGTCTCCTGCAATCCCTCGAATCCGCCGGTGGCCGGCAGCGCGGGGATGTACAGCGATGTCAGCGGGTCGAAGATATCTCGATGGTCGAGTTGATGCAGCGGGATTGCGTTGCAACTCCCCTCGGTTCCCCCGCGCACGGCCCACACCGCGTAATCCGGCGCGTACTGGTTCATCAGCGTCAGCTTCACATCGGATGCGACAGCGCGCGAGTAAAGCTGCGCGACCAGCGCGGGCCGGTCGGGGTTGAGCGGCGGATGATGCAGAGCGGCCAGTTCCAGCGCGTCGCACACCTGCAGGCCGTCCAGCGGGTCGACCGACGGCAGTGCGGCGGCGATGGCCTGCAGGACGGGTTCGATGAAGCTCAGCCCGGCGATGAGGCGCACCTGGAGGCGCGACGCGCGGGCGCGCTGCAGGATGGCGTGCACGGTGGCCTCGCCGACCAGCGGGTGCCCCGGCACGGCGTACACGATATCGCCCTGTTGCGCCGCCGCCATGACGGCATCCACGATGTGCGCGTACACATCGGCGAAAGCGTCTCCGCGCTCGTACAATTCATCGAAGTCATGCAGGGTCAGATGTCCCGGCAGGCCGGGCACGGTGGGATGTTTGCGCGTGCGCAGATATACTTCGTCCGTCGCGTTGAGTGCGTCCCACGCTTCGCGCGTGAGCAACTGGGGGTCGCCGGGGCCTAAGCCTAAAATAGTCAGCATTTTATATATCGTAATCGCAGAACCAGTATCGGAAATCCATTAACCGCGCAACATTGTAAAACACGTGGCATCGCTTAACTGCTTGCCAATAAACGTTTAGTATTCTCTTTCGATAAATGGAACATGAATTGCTCAGCCGGGCCAGGCAGGCCGGCGCGCCGTTGATCGACGACGCACGCGGCGAAGCCACCTTCGTCTGGAAGGGTCGCGTGCAGCCGCAGCTCATCGGCGATTTCAACGACTGGTGCGCGGCGGACGGCGCGCAGCCGCACGAGCCGCTGTGGCCGGGCGAAGTGGAGCCGGGCCT
>JAKALH010000294.1 GCA_021813225.1 Chloroflexota bacterium | reverse complement strand
CAGCACGCGCCCGAATGAGCGCTGCGCCCAGCCCAGCAATCCCCCAAAGGCGAGCATGGCGATGCCGAGCAGGTTGCTGATCGATACCACATCGGCGCTGTCGCGGAACCAGGTAAAGTCCTGCTTTAAGGAGAGATAAAAGAATGTGGCGGCGCCGACGCCGACGGTTGCGAGGAAAGCGGTTGTCAATGGCGGCGCATCGTTAGCAACCGCATGTGTCCATGTGAACAGCGGCAGCGCGCCAAACAACAGCCCCAGCCCGATGCCCAGCAGGATGGCGGGCGGGTTATAAGCACCTGCCTGCAGCGCTGGATCGGTGATATTCGCAGCCTGGGTGACGGCATATCCTGCGCCCAGGAATGCCGGAAGCGCCAGCGTCGTGATGATGAGATAACGCATCGCCCCTTTCGTGCTTTCCTTCCCGCTTCGCTCGGTCTGTATCATGATGGCCGCGACTGCCGCGATGGCTTCGAATGCCAGGGCGGCGTAGACGAACGGGCGAATGAGAATAGCGGTACTGGCAAGGGACAGGATGACCAGCCCCAACGGCACGAATGTCCACCCCTGCGCCACGATCAACCCGAGCAGGAACAGCGCCACAGCAATGCCGAATAGAAGCAGTAACGGCAACTGATCCGGTCCGCGCACCGCCAGCACGCGCCCGAGCAGGTTCACCGGGGCCGGCAGGCTGATGGTGAAGATGCTGATATTCAGAGTGCTGTCTACAGGTCGCGCTAACAGGCCGATAGTGAACGCGCATGCCAGCACGGCAACGGCTGTCTCAACCACGCGCCAGCGCCTGAGTACATAGGCAGGTATAGCGGCCGCAAGGGGCACGATGATGATGAGCAGTGAAGCCGGTATCATAACGGCTGCTTGGAGTCGTGCTTCCGAGCCAATGCAACTAAGTCATTCATGGTGTTCGCCCGATACTGTCATGTGTCGTGACCGCAGAGTGCGCACGGGCAACTCGACCTTGATCTGTTCCAGCAGCACGCCTCCATCGGCCAGCGTCAGGTAGGCGATGGCGAAACCGACCAGCAGCGTCATAAAGCCGAGCAGGACGCTCACGCTGATGCTTGGTTCCAGGGGGGTGTAACCCAACTCGACGCCTGATATGAACATCAGCAGGCCAATGCCGATATTAAGCGCTTCCGGCGCTGTCGCGAGCAGAAGGATGCTGCTTGCCACCAGAACATAAGCGCCCAATCCCAGCTCATGCGCGTTGCCGGGCAGTGGAAAGCGGATCGTTGCGCCAAATGCGGCAGTCAAGACCAGCGCTGTAGCGATAGCGCGCAGCAGCACCTGGGCCGGGACGCTGCGCCACGAAACATGGTGGATGCGTTCGGCGGCAACGGATTCGCCGCGCGAGGCGCGCTGGTTGTCGGCGCGTTGCGCAGCGACGCTCAATGCCAGGCACACCAGAGCGCCAGCCAGCGGTTTGATCAGCGCCACGCCGGGCGGAATAACGCGCGCCAGCATGATGCCGACAACGGCGTATTGCACGATGAGCGCGGGCAATGCGAGGCGCCAGTTGCGAACCAGTAGAATGAGAATGGTTGACCCCGCCAGCGCGGCCAGCAGCGGTGTTGCGGCGAGCCGTGACAGGCGGTCAAGCAATGCGACTAAATCGGACACCGTCGCCATTATATACGGATGGCTTAAGCGTTCTCAAAGATGCGATGTGAACATTGCCTTCTATAAGCCTTATGGCGTGTTGTCTTCGTTCACACATGAGGCCGAAAACGAACGCGATTCCGCCAAACGCACGCTCAGCGAGTTTGGTATGCCCGCCGGTATATACGCGGCGGGACGGCTCGATTATGACAGCGAAGGCCTGCTGATCCTCAGCGATGATGGCTCCCTGATACACCGCCTGACCGACCCGCGTTTCAAGCTCCCGAAAACTTACTATGTCCTGGTTGAGGGCGTCCCCACGCCAGCCGCGCTGGATGCTCTCCGCGCCGGCATACCGCTCAAGGGTGTCCAGACGCAACCGTGCGATGCCGATACGCTGCCGCACGAACCGCAACTGCCGGCGCGTGAAAAACCCGTGACCCCACACGGGCCGACCACCTGGCTGAAGATAGTGCTGCGCGAAGGCAGGAAACGCCAGGTGCGGCATATGACCGCATATGTCGGCCTGCCGACACTGCGGCTGGTGCGCGTGGCGATCGGCCCGGTGAGTCTGGCTGAACTGCGTCCCGGCCAGTGGCGCAGGTTGACTGCCGGCGAAACGCGCCTGCTGACGGCGAGACAGTGACGGAAACGCGCACGCCGATCACACCTCACGAGTGACTCGATTGCAAACGGTTACCTCATTACGACGAGTAGACGCAGGATGTGTATAGCGGGTATGATCCACACATTCGCCTGGGTAATGTCGCCAGACCCGTTGTTAGCATCAACGGCGTCGAAGTAAGCCAGCGGCTGGTCCTGACTCATCACAGGCATACTGACCCGGTATGTGATGGTGACGGCGCCGGCCGGTGCCAGGCTTCCTGACCAGTCAATCCGATTGCCGTTTGAGATCGCGGCACCGCCGCCTGACAGACTCAAAGTCGGCGTCAATAACTGCAGTCCAAACGGCACAGCATTAATGAGCGAGGCCATCGGCGCAGTTACAGGGCTGGTATTAGTGACATGCATGGTGAGTGTCACCGGGCTGTTCCACGCTGCCGGGTCAGGTTGCATGGACAGTGTGATACTGAGCACAGGCGTATTGATGTGCGCTGCAGCGGCTTTGGAGAAGCGCACGCCAGCGCCGTGCATATCAACATAAACGGTGGCTGTCAATCCGCTGCCGGCGGCCAATGCGCCCGTCGGGGTTGCTGTGAATGTCCATGTCAATACTTCGCCCGCGCTTACGCTGCCCTGCCAGTCGCCGGCATACGGCCCTGCCGCATTGGCTAACGTAGACGAGATGACAGACAGGTTTGCACCCAGCGGGACGGAGATCGAGACGGCCGCCGTGAGCGGCACCGTCGCCGGCGCGGGATCGTGCAGCAGCGGCGGCGGCATGTCGTCGGCGCGCAGCACGAGGGTATAGGTCACCGGCTCTCCGGGCATCGCCGATGGATGGTCGGTGCTTACGGTGGTATGGCCCAGCCATGACAGCCAGCCGACCATACGGTTCATCAGGTCGGCGCGCACGCTGGTGGTCAGCGCCTCATAGGCAAACGGCATGAACGCCGTGCGCCAGGTGAGGGGTGGGCTGCCAGCATAACCTTCGCGCGCCAGGCCGAAGGGCTGACCGCTGTCTCCGCGCAGGATCACCTGTGTCCCGCTGAGCGGCAGTACAGCCGAACTCAGGTTCCAACTGTAAGGGAAAGGCAGCAGCGAACCGCCTGTGAACCCGTGCCCGATGGCGCTGGCGGGCACACCGTATACGTGATCCGTCGAATCGCTGAAGTCGATATTCGCCACGCCCAGGTAGTTCTGGTTGAAACTGCTGAGCGAGGTGTACGCCAGCGCCGATTGCGATGCGAGGAACAGGCGGCCGCCGCCGTCCAGATACTGCTTCAGACTGTCTTCCTGCGCCAGGGTTATAGGGTCAAACCAGTTGTAGGCGTTATACCAGATGACGATCGGGTACAGGTTCAATGTGCTGGTGGGCGGCAGTGTGGTGGCCCCTTTATCCCAGTGGTTATCCCAGTGATCGGCGCTGTTGCCGCTGGCGGCCAGCGCGTCCAGATAATCCTGTTCGCGGTTGTAGAAGCGGTCGTCGTCGACGAGCAGGATTCCGGCCGGCGTCTTGCTGGTGAACGAGATGGCGGCGCTCAGCGATGGCGAGTTGGCGGATGTCGCGGTCAGCGTGATGTTGTCCAGCATGTTGCGAGTCGCCGTCGGCGGGATGGTGACAGTCAACGTGACCAGGCTGGTGGCGCACGGCGCCAGTTGCACCTGATTGGCGCTGAGCGTCGCCGGCCAGAGATTGCCCGACATGCCCAGCGTGAAGGTGTCGGTAATGCCCGCGTCGCCGGTGTGGCGCAGACGCAGCACATGCGTGACGGTCTGGCCGGGCAGACCGATTGCGACGCCGGTGTTGTATTGATCGCGCGAGAGGACTTCGACGCCGTATGGGGGGCGCGGCAGCGTGAATGCATTCAATGCGCGCCTCAATGCATCTGCGCGCCCGGCCGCATTATCAATCGCCTCAACGCCGAACGAGAAGTAAGCGGAGCGATAGGGCCTGCACAGTTGCGTATAGACCCCCGCGCCGCTGGCGTTGTTCAGGCCGGCGGTGTAGTTGCCCATCAGCAGGCCGTAATCCGGGTTCCGCAACGTCACGATATCCGGAAGGAACTGGTTATTGGCTCCGTCGCCGCCGGCAATCGTGTAGGTCTGGCCGGCCAGCGGGGAATAGGGCGCGCCGACTACGATGCGCGTCGGGGCAGCATCGGCGCTGAAGTAGGCGTTCAGCTTGTGAAAGTAGGGTTGTTCTCCGAAGAAACCGCCGCCATCGTAATAGGCGATATCCTGCCCGCTGATGATCAGGTTGCGGCCACTGGCCAGCAATGTGGAAATTGTCGTCCCGGCGCCGACAAACGCCGGCGAATCAGACGGCGCCGACCAGATGATGGTGTCGTAGTTCAACAACTGTGTGCTGCTGGGGACATCCCCGGGCACGTGCTTGATGCGGTA
>JAKALH010000293.1 GCA_021813225.1 Chloroflexota bacterium | reverse complement strand
CAGGCGGACAAGCCCCTGCGTGTGTTGTTCATTGCCAGGAATCGGGATGAGTCGATGCACCGCAAGGTATCACTGTTGAGTGAGCAGGGAGACATCGCAATCAGATACATCTTCCCCACCGAGTATCGCGATGAACTCGCTGCCTACCGCAATTCAGCAGTCAGGATTGAGGGGGTTGAGTGCGCCCCCGTCCCGCTTGCCGGACCTCAGGCTGATCCTCACCGCGTCATGTACCGATCGTTCGGATTCGGCATGCGCCGTTTCAGGCCGCATATCGTGCATGTTGAAGAAGAGCCGGACAGCCTCGCGGCATTGCAGGTCGCTCTGGCGCGCAAGCTGCTCGCACCGCACTCCCTGCTGCTGCTGAATACCTGGCAGAATATCGACCGGCGCAAGAATGCGCTGGTGAAAGCCGTCATCCGGTTCAGCCTGTTCGAGAGCAATGCGGTGCTGTGCGCCAATAGCACGGCCATCGAAATTCTGCGGCGCTGGGGCTATACCAGGCCGGCGCCGCTCATTCCCCCTGTCGGCGTTGACACACGACTATTTCACCCCGCCGTCAGGCAACGGCAGGATAAAGGCTTGGTCAACATACTCTATCTCGGCCGATTCGTCCCGGAGAAAGGCATCGACCTGCTGATTGCCGCTGTGGCGACGCTCATTCACAAAACAGGCGAAGGAGAATCTTCAGGCAACATACGGCTGATGCTGGTCGGGAACGGCCCGGAGCTGGATCATCTGAAACAGCAGGTCATTACAGAGGGGATCGGTCAATATGTCCAGTTCCGCGCCGCCATGCCATCCACAGGTGTCGCAGAGTTATTAAGGCAGACGGATATCCTGGTGCTCCCGTCGCGGACGGCTGGCAAATGGAAAGAGCAGTTCGGGCGCGTACTGATCGAAGCGATGGCCAGCAAAGTCGCCGTGCTCGGCTCGAGTTCGGGCGCTATCCCGGAGGTCATTGGCGATGCCGGACGGATATTCCGCGAAGGCGATACCAACGATCTCGCCGATAACCTGGCGGACCTGATACGATCTCCTGACGCGAGGATGAAGCTGTCCGAACGCGGCTATGTGCGAGTCATTCAGCACTATACGCAGGAACGCATCGCCGCGCAGACAGTCACATTCTACCGGAACATCATACAGACGGCAGATAGACGCGGCTTCATATAATGGGAACGTATCAGTACGCCTGGGAACACAGCGAGGTTATCGGCAGCAAGGCTTAAATCACCCGATGCGCATCTGTTTTGATTACTCCCCCGCGCTCGCTCAGGGTGCAGGGATCGCCCGTTACACGCGAGAACTGGCGCTCGCGCTGCGACGCCTGCCGGAGGGCCCCGCCCTGACGCTGTTCCACAACCGGCAACCGATTGAGCGTATCCCGCCGGCGCTGATTGACCTGCCGCGTGCCGTGATACCGCTGAATAATCGGATGTGGCGGCTGTTCGTCATGTCCGGCCTGATGTTGCGGCCGGCTTGGAGCGCGCCAATCCGGCAGTGCGATGTATTTCATGGCACCGATGCTCTCATCCCGGCGAAAATGATCCCGGCGGTCATGACGATCCACGACCTGTCCACCCACCGGTATCCGCAGCACCACACGCGGCTGCACCGGGCCTATGCCCGGGTGACACTCCCGCGCATGGCAAAACAGGCCTCACTCATCATCGCCGACTCAACGGCCACAAAACTCGATATCGTGCGCTTCCTGAGTGTGCCTGCCGATAAAGTCCGTGTCATCCACCTGGGCGTCGACCATCAGCGTTTTCATCCTGCCGATACCGAGTCCGCGCGCCGCGAGGTTGCAGACTTACTGAAGTCCGATGCGCCGTATATTCTATCCGTCGGGACGCTTGAACCGCGTAAAAATCTGGCGGCGCTGTTGCGCGCTTTCGCGCAAACGCACCTCGGAAATCTTCGGCTGGTGCTGGCAGGCGGGCACGGCTGGGGCGACAGCCCGATGCAGGAAGCTTTGCGGCAGGCCGGCATACTGGATCGAATTCAGTTCGCCGGATATGTGCCGGATGAACTGCTGCCCAGCCTGTATGCAGCGGCTGAGTGCTTTGTTTATCCGTCGTTATATGAAGGATTTGGGCTGCCCGTGCTTGAGGCAATGGCCTGTGGTGCGCCAGTGCTGACCAGCAATACATCCAGCCTGCCCGAGGCCGCCGGCGATGCCGCCATGCTGTTCGACCCGCTCGACAGCGCCCAACTGGCTCGACTGCTGACAGAAGTCAGCAGCAATGCAGACCTGCGCAGCGCGCTCCGCGCCCGCGGTGTGCAGCGTGCCGCAGAATTTACATGGGATCGCACCGCCCGCGAAACTGTTGAGGTATATCGGTCAGCAGCAACACGGACGCATGACCGATGGTCGAAGTCATGCTGGTGACGGAAGAAAATAACAAACAGAGATATCCATGAGTAACGACACGATACAGGCGGTGATTCTGGCCGGCGGGCTGGGCACACGCCTGCGCACAATCATTGGAGACGTCCCCAAACCTCTTGCGGAAATAAATGGCCGCCCCTTCCTGAGCTATCAACTCGACTGGCTCAAGCGCCAGGGAATCACCCGTATTGTGCTGTGCGTTGGATACCGGCACGAGCTGGTCGAGGCCAGCCTGGGCGACGGCACGTCAGCCGGCATGCAGATCAGCTATTCCGTCGAAACTCAGCCCCTGGGAACCGGCGGCGCGCTGTACAACGCCAGAAAGCAGTTGCACGAGACTTTTCTCGCCATGAATGGCGACACCTACTTTGACCTGGAACTGGCCCCACTGCTGGAGGCCCACCGCTCAAGGCATGCCATTGCCACCATGGGACTGGTGGAGGTACCTGACATCAGCCGTTACGGTGCGGTGACATTGGACAACGACAGCCATGTATCCCAGTTCCTGGAAAAAGGGCGCAGCGGACCGGGCTTGATCAATGCAGGAATCTATGCGCTGTCCGCAACGGTGTTCGATTATTTTCCCGGCAGTGCGCCGTTATCCATCGAACGGGATGTCTTCCCGCTCTTGGCCGCACGACAATTGCTGAACGCCTGCACGCTGCACGGGGAATTCCTCGATATAGGCACGCCGGAAAGCTATATGGAATTCATCCGCATGCAGCGTGGCAGCCATCGATGAACCCGCACCACCGGACGCAGCGAATCGTCGCAATCTTTGCGTTATTCGTCGGCGCGACCGGTCTGGCCGTCCTGTACTTGTCATTCTCCCTGCCCGCCTATGAAGTTGTCAAACCCTACGCAGACTCGATATCGCTGCGCGGATTTGTCGACTTTTTTACACCCGCTTTTTACGAGCGCATTCGGTTGAACGTGCGTGTTGTCGGCCTGCTGCTGCTGGGCGCAGGCAGCGTGCTGTTCGCCGCACGTCGCCGCATCTCGTCGGCCATTGCGGGACGGATATCCGCATTACCTGCAGAGGCGCGTGATCTTGCTGCGTTTTGTCGACCACGCCAGCGCAATCGCTGGTTTACACTGGCGCTCACGGCGATTATCGCCAGCGGGGCACTCTTGAGGCTGGCCTTTCTCTCACAACCGATCATGTCGTGGGACGAAGCCGCGACCTTTCTGACCTATGCATCCAGACCGCTGTATATCGTCCTGTCGGATTACAGCGCCCCGAACAACCATGTGCTGCACACACTGCTTGTTTATATCAGCTATCACCTGTTCGGCGACGCACTGTGGGCCATCCGCCTGCCTGCCTTTATCGCCGGAATACTGATAATCCCGGCGACCGCTCTGGTCGCTCATCGGCTGTATGGCCGATGGAGCGCCCTGTTATCAGCCGCACTTACGGCTGCCGCACCCATACTGGTCGATTATTCCACCGATGCGCGTGGTTACACCCTGCTGGGCCTGCTGTTCCTGCTGGCTGTATTGTGTGGCGCCTGCCTGATACAGAAACCAGCCAACGGACTGGCCTGGATACTGTTCGTCGTGGCATGCGCGTTGGGGCTGTACACCATACCGATCATGCTGTACGGCATAGCCATGCTGAGCACATGGATGCTGCTGGCCGTATGGGTGGCGCCGCACACGCGCGACGAAAGATTGCGCTTCGCCGGCAGGCTGATCGCCGCCGGACTTGCAGCACCGGCGCTGGCCCTGCTGCTCTACGCGCCGGTACTGGTTGTCTCCGGACTGGGTTCGATCATCAGCAATGGTTACGTAGCGTCGCTGGCACTCCCGGAACTGGCCGTACAACTGCCGCGCAGTCTGCAGGACACAGCGACTTTGTGGTTTGAAGGACAGCCTGCCATCCTCATCATCGTGCTGTTCGCCGGCGCAATCATTGGCATCACAGCGCCCGGCACGCGCGAGTACAGCCCGCCGCTGCTGGCCGTCAGCATACTGGCAGGACTCGTCATGATCGCAATACAGCGTGTCGCGCCTTACCCGCGCACCTGGCTCTTCCTGTTGCCCATCATCTATATGACCGCCGGGCACGGTTTATATCGCATCGGGCAACTGATGCATGACACTATCCTGCGCATCGGTTCACGCCGATGGTTGTCCGCAGCGCCGGTGCTCTCCATAGTTCTTTGCATCGCGCTGGCTGTGAATACCTGTCTGGTGAAAACCACCACGATCGCGCAATCATTCAACGCCGAGAACATCGCTGTCTATCTGAAGGGTTTCCTGAGACCGGGTGACAGCGTC
>JAKALH010000292.1 GCA_021813225.1 Chloroflexota bacterium | reverse complement strand
GCGCTGGCGCAACGGACTACGACCCCCAGACCCTGCTGACGCGCCAGATTGCGTTCGGCTACACCCGTGAAGACTCGAATGTTCTGATCAGGCCGATGGCGTCCACTGCCACTGAGCCAATTGGCTCGATGGGGAATGACACTCCGCTGGCAGTCCTATCTGATCAACCGCAACTGGTCTTCAGCTACTTCAAACAGATCTTTGCGCAAGTGACCAATCCACCGATTGACCCCATACGCGAGCGGCTGGTCATGTCGCTGACAACGTTCCTTGGCGGCGAAGGAAACATCCTTGAGGAAAAACCAGACCACGCGCGACGACTCAAATTACGTGCGCCGATCCTGACCACCGGCGATCTGGAACGTATCCGCAGTTCGAAGCTGCCCGAGTTCCGCGCCGTGACGCTGGAGAGCCTGTTTGATGTCAGCCAGGGAGAAGCGGGACTTGAGGAAGCCATGCAGGCGCTGTGCCGGCAGGCAGCCGAGTGCGTCGAGCAGGGTTACGCAATCATTATTCTGAGCGATCGCAATCTGTCTCCGGAGCGCGCGCCCATCCCCAGCCTGCTGGCCGTGTCCGGCGTGGCACACCACCTGATCAATGCCGGTATCCGGAATCGGGTCGGCCTGATTGTGGAAAGCGGCGAACCCCGTGAAGTAAATCATTTCGCTCTGCTGCTGAGTTACGGCTGCGACGGGATATGCCCGTATCTGGCGTTCGAGACAGTGGCAAGTCTGCATGCAGAAGGCGAGTTGCCGAAAACACTGACCCTGCAGGATGCCATCGAGAACTACATCAAAGCGATCAGCGACGGCATTCTCAAAATACTGTCCAAGATGGGCATTTCGACGCTGCGCAGTTACAACGGCGCGCAGATCTACGAATGTATTGGTTTCAACAAATCGTTCGTCGATCAGTATTTTACGAAGACCACGTCGCGCATCGGCGGCATCGGAATTGAGCATGTCGCGCGCGAATCACTGATGCGGCACAGCCAGGCTTACGAGGCGCATCGCGGCGTGGAGCCGGCTCTGCGCAGCGGCGGTTTTTACTCGTATCGCATGGATGGCGAACGGCACCTGTGGTCGCCTGAAGCCATCTACTATCTGCAACAGGCTACGCGCCAGAACAGCGAGCCGCTTTACAGACGCTTTGCCAACGAGATCAACTGTCAGGACAACCGCTGGGTGACGCTGCGGAGCCTGCTCGATTTCAAGGTCAGCCCGGAGCAGGCTATTCCGCTCGATGAAGTGGAGAGCGCGGATGAAATCGTCAAACGGTTCGCCACAGCAGCGATGTCCTTCGGGTCACTCAGCCGGGAAGCGCACGAAACGATGGCCATCGCCATGAACCGCATGGGCGCCAGGTCGAACAGCGGCGAAGGCGGCGAGGATTCTGCGCGTTATATGCCCGCAGACAATGGCGACTCGCGCTCCAGCGCCGTAAAACAGGTCGCCTCCGCACGTTTCGGCGTCACTGCCGAATACCTGGCAAACGCCAGAGAGATACAGATCAAGATAGCGCAGGGCGCTAAACCCGGCGAAGGCGGCCACCTGCCGGGCCATAAGGTGAACGTCGAAATCGCCCAGACGCGCAACTCCACGCCGGGAGTCAGCCTGATCTCGCCGCCGCCGCATCACGACATCTACTCAATCGAGGACCTCGCGCAGTTGATCTTCGACCTGAAAAACGCGAATCCCACAGCGCGCATCAGTGTCAAGCTGGTGTCAGAAGCCGGTGTGGGCACGATTGCAGCCGGCGTCGTCAAAGGACATGCGGATATGGTGCTGATCAGCGGCGGCGATGGCGGCACCGGCGCCAGCCCGTTGTCGAGCATCAAACACGCGGGGCTGCCGTGGGAACTGGGAATCTCAGAAACACACCAGACCCTGGTGAAGAACGATCTGCGCGGACGCGCGCGACTGCAGGTGGACGGGCAGATGCGCACCGGGCGCGATGTGGCGATCGCCGCGATGCTGGGCGCTGAGGAGTTCGGTTTCGGCACCAGCCCGTTGATCGTGCTCGGTTGCGTGATGCAGCGCAAATGCCACCTCAATACCTGTGCGATGGGAGTGACCACGCAGAATCCGTTGCTGCGCGCGCGATTTCAGGGGCGACCGGAATATCTCATCCGTTATTTCCACTTCGTCGCTGAAGAGTTGCGCCAGATCATGGCATCCCTGGGCATACGTACCGTGAATGAGCTGGTGGGTCGCAGTGATTTGCTGATGGTGCGTCGCGATATTACGCACTGGAAAGCCAAGGAACTTGACTTCAGCGCCATTCTGCATCAGGTGAATGTCCCGGACAGCATCGCACGCTATCAGGTTCAATCGCAGAACCACCAGATCGAAGCGGTGCTGGATCGCACTCTGCTGGAAGATGCCATGCCGGTCATCGAGTCGGGCAAGGGGCAGGTGTTCAGGAGCTACCCGATTCGCAACGCCAATCGGACGACAGGCGCGATGGTGTCTTTCGAGATTGCCAGGCGCTATGGGCATAAGGGTCTGCCTGACGATTCCATCACGTTCAATTTCATTGGCTCGGCTGGTCAGAGCTTTGGGGCATTCGCATCGAAGGGCCTGTCTCTCTTCCTTGAGGGCGACGCCAACGACTATGTCGGTAAGGGGCTGTCAGGCGGGAAACTGGTGATAAGACCGCCTCGACAGGCAGCATTTGACCCGACGGAAAACGTCATCGTGGGAAACACTGTCCTTTACGGCGCAACATCAGGCGAGGTGTACTTCAATGGTCTGGCCGGTGAGCGTTTCGCCGTGCGCAACTCCGGCGCCCGCGCCGTCGTCGAAGGCGTGGGCGATCATGGTTGCGAGTATATGACCGGCGGTATTGTGGCTGTGCTTGGCCCGATCGGCGTCAACTTTGCAGCCGGTATGAGCGGCGGCATTGCATACCTGTATGATCCCACACAGGATGTCGATGTCATGGTCAACCACGACATGGTAGATCTTGACCCCCTGACAGACGGCGAGGATGTCGATCAACTGAGGGAAATGATCGAGAAACACTGGCAATATACCGGCAGCCCGCGTGCGCGCCATATGCTGGACGACTGGGACATCGTGCGGCGTATGTTTGTGAAAGTCTTCCCGATGGAGTATCGACGCGCGCTGGGACAGATGAAAAAGGTTGAGCGAGATGTCCGCCGCACCGAAGGCGAAAAGGTCGAACAGGCATAGGTCATGGATAAGACAACAGGTTTTTTGAACATTGCGCGCCAGATATCCGGCAAACAGCCAGTAGACGAACGCATCACGCACTATTCGGAGTTTCGCCTGGGCCTGTCCACCGAGGAGGTACGCGCGCAGGCTGCGCGC
Source organism: Chloroflexota bacterium (assembly GCA_021813225.1). Lineage (GTDB taxonomy): Bacteria > Chloroflexota > Anaerolineae > J036 > Brachytrichaceae > CAIXPS01. Next base: position 1,349 of record JAKALH010000292.1, on the reverse strand, counting down.
TGCATGGATTGTGGTGTGCCCTTCTGTCACAGTGCGGGCTGCCCGCTTGATAATGCCATACCCGAATTCATCGACCTGATATACCGCGACCGCTGGCATGACGCCGTTAACCTGCTGCACCAGACGAACAATTTCCCTGAGATTACGGGTCGTGTCTGCCCGGCATTGTGTGAAGCCGCGTGTGTCAACGCTATCGACAGCCAGCCAACCAGTATTCGCGAGCTGGAGCTTGAGACTATCGAAAGAGCTTTCGCCGAAGGCTGGGTAGAAGCAAAACCTCCAGCGATATTGACTGGTAAACGTGTGGCCATAATCGGTTCAGGCCCGGCAGGTCTTGCGGCCGCACAGCAGCTCAGGCGCGCCGGACACAAGGTGGTTGTTTTCGATAAGGCTGAAAAACCCGGCGGCATCCTGCGTTATGGCATACCTGACTTCAAACTGGATAAGGCGATTCTCGACCGGCGACTTGATCAACTGCGCGCAGAAGGCGTCAGCTTCAAATGCCAGGTCGAGGTTGGCAGAGATGTCTCTATCGACTACCTCAGGCGAGGATTCAATGCGATCTGCATAACCGTCGGCGCTATGCAGCCGCGCGACCTGCTGATTCCGGGCCGGGAGTTAAAAGGGGTGCATCTGGCGATCGAGTACCTGTCTCAGAACAACCGGCGCATCGCCAGCCAGCAATGGCTGTCGGAACTGGACATCACTGCGGAAGATAAGGATGTCGTCGTTATCGGTGGAGGAGACACGGGCAGCGACTGCGTCGGCACGGCGATACGCCAGGGAGCGCGCAGCGTTCAGCAACTGGAGCTGCTGCCGCGTCCACCCGAGATACGCCCCGGTAATAACCCCTGGCCGCAGTGGCCGCTCATTATGCGCACCAGCACCTCACATGAGGAAGGCGGCGTACGCGATTGGTCAATCAACACCACATGCTTCGCCGGCGAGGATGGTCACGTTACCGGGATGGAGTGTGTGCGCCTGGACTGGAAGGCGGGCGCCGATGGCAGACCCGTCATGGCGGCACTGGCGGGCAGCGAATTCAAGATCAGAGCCGACCTGGTCCTGCTCGCTATGGGCTTTATGCACCCTGTGCACGAAGGATTACTGGACAACCTGGGCGTGGCATATGACCCGCGCGGAAACGTCAAGGTTAACGGAGATATGATGACGAGTGTTCCCGGCGTGTTTGCGGCGGGCGACGTCAACACGGGGGCGTGGCTGGTTGTCGGCGCCATTGCGGCTGGCCGCCGCCTGGCGCACCGTGTCGATCGCTACCTGATGGGCGAAACTTCACTGCCGGACACGATATTGCCGACAAAGCTCTAGGTTAATCGCCGCATGTTTTT
>JAKALH010000005.1:18453-21448 GCA_021813225.1 Chloroflexota bacterium | reverse complement strand
AGATAGAGATAGACCGGCGGGTGAACGGCTACAGAACCATGCGGCTGAACCGGCCATAGATATCCCCGCGAGATATCGTTGGCATACCGCAAAGCGTAGCTTTGATCGAATCGGAAATCTATCCAGTCCAGTTGATACAGGCGCAGACCTGCGGCAAGCAACAGAACGGCAGCGAACAGGATGATAGTTAACCAGCGTGATGCATTGATGCTTCCGATGCGGTGGCGGACGTGAGACATTGAGAGGATTATGCCATATCGAAGCGACAGCATATCCCGTAAAATAGCCGCATCGAACTCATGAACTCAATTAGCGTGAAACGTTTCCGCAGCGTGTTACCCGGCGGCGGCGGTTCGAAAGCGGCCACCTTCGGGCGGCTGCAGCGGATATTGCCATACCTCGCTGTGCTGGGCATTTTCGCTGTTTACGCGCCGGCGCTGCGCCTGATGCCTTTACATGATGACGCCGTCATCATTCTAGAGACACTTGATGTGTCTATCCTGAAGCTGTTTCTCGCGCCGCCGCCCGGTATCGATAATTACCGGCCATTTGCGATGTTTCCCTGGCTGGCGGTGCGCGATGCATTCGGCTGGTATGTGCCGGCATTCCTACATTATTACAATGTCTGGGCGCATACCCTGAATGTGGCACTGCTGTTTGCGGTGGTACGCCGGCTCGCTGCGATGCGCGGCGACAAAGGTCGTGTGCTGCCACTGGTTGCCGCGCTTTTCTTCGGCCTGTTTCCGCTGTCCTATCAGGCCGTGCTCTGGGCTGGCGCCTTGCCCTATCCATTCATGGCAATGATGGGGCTGTCCGCAGTGCTTCTATATCTGCATGCACGTGAGAATAATAAAACATGGCTATGGCTCTTTACCGGTCTGTGCCTGCTTGCTGCGTGCCTCAGCCACGAGAGCGGGTTCCTGTTCGCGCTCATCATACTGACAATTGATGTGCTTTTCGTTGTCGAGACACATCGCCGCGCACCAGTGGCGGCCTATGCGCTTATCGCTCTGACGCTTCTATATCCTGCAGCGTTCAGGTTGCTGTTGAGCGGCGCCGACTATCGGGCCAGCCGATTGCAGCCCGACTTCAGTGCACTGCTATCGAATCTGATTTATTTCATGCAGGGCATTGACGGCTGGATCATCGTCTTCCTGCGCACCAGACTGGACCTTGGCGCGTCGGCTGAACTGGCCGTCGTCCTGATCTTCATTGTGGCGGTGGCTTCGGGGTTGCTGTTGCAGTGGCGGGGGCGTTACCTGTTCTGGGGACTGCTGGGCCTGGGTGTCTGGTTGATCGCCGTGGTGCCGTCGAGCCTGCTTCTGGACTCGGCTTACGTGCATCTATCGCCTCGGCTGATGTATGTTTCTGTTGTTGGCATAGCGCTCTTCTGGGGTGCTGCCGGGCTGGCTGCCATCAGACTTATGAACCGGCCCGTGGTTCGGTATGGCTTACTGGTTATCGGCATCGTTCTTGCAGGTTGGAGTCTGATCTATGTCAGCGATCACTTGAACGAAACGGCCCGCTTGACGCCGGCCATGCAATATATCGAATCCGATCTGGAGCATTCCAGCGTGAACGATAAAGTGCTGCTTATCAATCTGCCGGCCTGGAACAGTCCGGCTTATCCTTCATTTCTGCTGGGCGCTGAGGGTATGCCGATATTTCAGAATGCCAATGTGCCGGCATGGTCATGGTTGGCGGCTATATCCGGCACGCGCCGCGACACGACTTACGTCCGCCACGATATCTCGCTGACGCGCGGCGATCGCTATATGTACGGCATCGCCGGTTCCGCGGTCGTAAACGATGACGGCCTGCGCGAACGCCTGTTGAAGTCCAACCTGAGTTACCGGTTCGATTACGATTCGCCCGGCCTGCGTGTAAGGCGCATCGCTGAAATCCAGCCTGGCACAGCCAGTGCGAACCCTCTTGCCGTCTTGTCGAATGGCGCAATGTCGGTGGCTATGAACAACGCACGCGCCAGCCTGTGCGGCGACACCATTCAGTTCAATGTCACGTGGTCAGATGTGCGCGGGTTATCGCAGCCGGTGGGCGTCTTTGTGCATGTATTGGACTCGAACGGCCAGCAGGTCATCGTTGCTGATCGCGACCTGCTGGATGGTTATCTGCCTCTGCAACTGGTGCCGTCCGATCTTGTCATTACCGAGACCCGCCTGATCACAGTGCCAGCGGCCGTTAAGTCGGTGCAATCGATTGAGATCGGCGCTTACCTGCGCAGCGACGGCAAACGCCTGCAGGCGAAACGTTCTGACGGCCAGCCTTGGCCTGGTGATGCCGTGGTGGTTCCGATAGACGCAGATAAAAAAGGCTGTACGGGCGTCAGCCGTTGATTCAGCGTGCACGTGCATATAATCCTGTGCAACAGGTTGCCAATAAGCGAGGTGTAAACGATGGTGGAGCAATTCGCAGGAAACGGTAAGGGTAATGGGACGAAAGAAGGCACGGATTTCTACTACCCGTCGGCGGATGTGATCGAACGCGCGCAGGTGAAGGACTGGGATGCGCTGAACGAAGCTGCGGGGAAGGACCCAGTCGGGTTCTGGGCCGTCCGGGCGGAGGAACTCGACTGGTACCAGAAATGGCACACCGTTCTGGATGACACGAACAAGCCATTTTATAAATGGTTTGCCGGCGGCAAGACCAACATTGTCCTTAACGCCATTGATCGAAACCTGCACACGCACCGCAAGAACAAACTGGCGTTTATCTGGCAGGGGGAAGACGGCAGCGAGCGCTCCATGTCCTTCTTCTCATTGAACAGAGAAGTCTGTAAGTTTGCCAATGTGCTGAAGGCTCTCGGCGTCAGGAAGGGCGATCGCGTCACGATCTACATGGGCCGTGTGCTGGAATTGCCGATTGCCATGCTGGCGTGCGCGAAAATAGGCGCCGTTCACTCGGTTGTGTATGGCGGCTTTTCCGTGGAGGCGCTGCACAGCCGCATCGAGGATTCGCAAAGCCGCGTATTGGTTAC
>JAKALH010000005.1:0-18443 GCA_021813225.1 Chloroflexota bacterium | reverse complement strand
GTTACCTGCGACGGCGCGTTCCTGAACGGGAAAGTCGTCGAGCTGAAATCGATCGTGGATGAGGCGCTCAAGCGAACTGCCGCTGTCGAGACGGTGGTGGTCTACCGGCGCACCGGAAAGCCCGTGCACATGGAGGAAGGGCGCGATTACTGGTGGCATGAGTTGATAGCGCTGCCGATTGCCAGCCCCAGGTGTGAGACGGAGAAGATGGATGCGGAAGACCCTTTGTTCCTGCTCTATACCTCGGGAACTACTGGTAAGCCCAAGGCGCTCGTTCACACCCACGGCGGTTACAGCGTTGGCACCTACACCACGTTCAAGTATGTTTTCGATATCACCGACGAAGACCGCTACTGGTGCGCCGCTGACCCGGGATGGATCACGGGACACAGCTACATCGTGTATGCGCCGCTGATGACCGGCGCGACCAGCGTGCTGTATGAAGGCGCGCCCACCTATCCGTACCCGGACCGCTGGTGGCGCATCGTTGAAAAGTATGGCGTGACGATCCTGTACACCGCCCCCACGGCCATTCGCGGACTCATGCGCTTCGGCGAAGCGTGGCCGAACCGCTGTGATCTATCCGCGCTGCGCCTGCTGGGCAGTGTCGGCGAACCGATCAACCCGGAGGCATGGCGCTGGTACTACAAGAACATCGGAAAGGAACGCTGCCCGATCATGGACACGTGGTGGCAGACGGAGACCGGCATGTTCATGATCACCCCGACGCCTGTCGTCCCGCTGAAGCCGGGCAGCGGCACGCGGCCATTCTTCACGCTGCGGGCCGAAGTGCTTGATGATCACGGCAACTACGCCGCGCCTAATGAGGAAGGTTACCTGGTGCTGACGACACCGTGGCCGGCGATGGCGCGCACGGTATACAAGGACGATGACCGCTACGTGGCGACCTACTGGTCGAAGTATCCCGGAAAGTATTTCACCGGCGATTCGGCCCGTGTGGACGAAGACGGGTATTTCTGGATCATCGGTCGTGTCGACGACGTGCTGAAGGTCAGCGGTTATCGCCTGGGCACCGCCGAGGTTGAGAGTGCGCTGGTTTCACATCCCGCCGTGGCCGAAGCGGCGGCCATCGGATTGCCGCATGAAATCAAGGGCAATGCCATTCACACCTATGTGATACTGCGCAGCGGTTTCGAGCCGACAGAGAAGCTGGCTGAGGAACTGCGCCTGCACGTTGGCACCGAACTGGGGCCAATTGCTAAACCTGAAAAGGTGGAGTTTGTCAGCAAGCTCCCGAAGACGCGCAGCGGGAAGATCATGCGGCGCGTTCTGCGCGCCAGGGCGCTCGGTATGCCCGAAGGCGATATCTCTACAATTGAAGACTGATGCGAGTGATATCCTGTTAATAGCATCGAAACAACCCGGCGGCGTATAGCCACGGGCTGTTTTGTTTTTACCTGTGTTATAAAACGCTGAAAGCAATAACTGAAGGTGATCTTGTAATCGATCAGGCATGGCGGAAAATCGTTCGACGACTCTGCGGTTCATTAAGCCTCTGCTTGCGGTGCTGCTGGTCGTCTTCGCAGCGCTGAGTGTCGCCTATAACTACTACCTCCCGCTGTTTGAAGCGCCGGATGAAGGCGCACATTATATCTACGTCGACACGATTGCGCGCACGCGTGCGCTGCCTGACCTGAACAGGCAGGCGTCGCATGAAGTATCACAGCCGCCGCTTTACTACATCATCGGTGCGCCGTTGATTGCCTGGATCGACCGCAGTGATTTCTGGGACGTATACCGTCCCGATCCCAGCCTTCAGAACGGCATCGTGTATGACCATCTGCCAAGAGAGCGCGATATCCCACCTACTGGCGTCGTACTGGCGCTGCGCGTGCTGCGCCTGTACTCGGCTGTGCTGGGCGCTTTGACTGCCCTGATGGTCTATGCCGCCGTCCGGAATCTGTCTGGCCGTGACGATGTGGCATTACTGGCTTTCACGCTGACTGCGTTCGACCCCAAATTCATACACATGAGCAGCCAGTTTAACAACGACATCGCCGTTATATTCGCGGGTGCGCTGTGCCTGTGGGTGGCTTCGGGCATGATGGCGCGCGACAGGCTTCCATCTCGGAAGCAGGCGCTGGCGCTTGGCGCAGCCGCCGGGATTGCCGCCGCAACGAAATACAGCGGGTTAGCCATGGCAGCGGTGGCGGCTTATGCAATCATCTGGTGTGTATGGCGAGTAGCCGGAGTACGCAGCCTGCGGCGCAGTCTGGCGTCCCTGCTGAAGTTGGGTACAACCGCTGCTGCTGGATATGCCGCGACTGGCGGAATCCTGTTCCTGTACAACACGATGCGATATGGCGATCCGCTGACAACCGCGCAAGTCGACCTCTCCAATGGATCCGGTTTACGCCCGGTGCCGCTATCTCTGAAGGAAATCATTGACCGCTTGCCATTCATTATCAAGAGCTTCTGGGGCGACTTCGGTCACGGCATTCAATTCCCGCCTGCAGTTGACACAGTCATTTATGCTGTCGCAGCCGTTGCGATCATCGGGCTGGTCGTCCTTCTGGCGCGCCGCAGGATTCCCCCTGCGATGAGCCTGCTGGCCGTATCGTTTGGCGTTACCGCTGCTGCATACCTGGTGTGGTTGCGCAGCCAGGTCGCCACCGAAAATGCACGGTTGCTGGGGCCTGCGTTCACGGTAGTCACGATGGCGTATGCCATCGGGTTGATGGCCTGGGTTCCGCGACGGTACGGAACGGTGTTTTCCCTGTTGGTGGTGCCGATAGGCATCGCTGGCGCTGTTGTCGGCCTGAACCTGTCTCTGATACGAGGCTATCCGTTCCCTGATTATTTGAGTGACAGTGCCAGCGCGGCTTTGCCGGCGCAGGGAGCCGTGCACTTCGATAATGGGATGGAGCTGGTCAGTGCATCGGTCAGCAGGAGCCGGCTGGCCTATGGCGATACTGTCAACGTCAGCGTTTACTGGCGTGCGACCCGGCCAATCACCGATGTGTATCGCGTCATCGTCGACCTGCGCGACGCGAGTGAGATTTCACTTGGCAGCATGAACGAGTTGCCGTTGAACGGGCGGTATGCGACAACGCAACTGGCGCCGGGTCGCATATTCGAAGACAACTATCAGGTTACCGTAACTTCTACCCACACTGTTTCTGCGCCCGAAGAGCTGGTCAGGGTGCTTGTCGGCTGGTTCCAGCATAAGCCGCCGTACAGAGTAAGCCGCGTTCTGGAAAATGGCGCAGCCAATGCGCAGATTGATGTCATCAAGGTAGAGGGAATCCGCCCCCCTGAGGTGGTCCCCGCTGTCCGTCTCTCAAGTGCATTCGGGAACATACTTAAGCTTGAAGGCTACCAGATCACGGGCGACCGGCTCATACTTTTCTGGCGAGGCATCTCTATCGCGCCGCGTAACTACACCGTTTTTGTTCATTTCATTGACGGGAATAGCAAGATGGTCGGGCAGGCCGACGCGCCATTCAACTATCCCCTGACTCTGCTGGATCCAGGCCAGCAACTGGTCGATACGCACACAATCGCGATGCCGGCATCAGCGGTTCGACTGGAAGTCGGTGTGTATGACCCGGCTACGGGAGAACGCCTGCGGGCTGTCCGTGCGGATGGCACTGCCTGGCAGGATAATGCCGTGCTGATTGCGCTGAAGTAGATATTTGAGCAAAACCGAATGGCCAATCTGGCCTAGAATTCAGTTGACGCAGCCGCGCATTGCGGCGCGTCAAGATAACACTTTATCTGAAGGAGCGATATGACACAGCCTGTCAAAGTAACCGTATGGAGCGAGTATCGCCACGAAAAAACACATGCAGAAGTGGCGCGGGTGTATCCCAAAGGCATGCATGAAGCTATTGCCGAAGGGTTGAGGGCTTATCCCGAATTCACGGTGCGCACCGCAACGCTTGACGAACCTGAGCACGGTCTGACAAAAGAGGTGCTTGACCAGACGGATGTCCTGACCTGGTGGGGGCACATGGCGCACCATGAGGTCAAGGACGAAATCGTCGAACGTGTATTCCATCGTGTCATGCTTGGCATGGGCCTGATCGTCCTGCATTCCGGACACTTTTCGAAGATATTCAAGCGCCTGACGGGAACGGGATGCAACCTGAAGTGGCGCGAGGCCAATGAAAAGGAGCGCTTGTGGGTTGTCAATCCGGGCCACCCGATTGCAACAGGCATTGAAGAATACTTTGAGCTGCCGCATGAGGAGATGTACGGCGAGCACTTCGACATCCCGGCTCCAGATGAACTGGTGTTTGTCAGTTGGTTCGAGGGTGGCGAGGTGTTTCGCAGCGGTTGCTGCTTCACGCGCGGGAGCGGGAGAATTTTCTACTTCCGCCCCGGGCACGAGACCTTTCCCACTTACTTCAACCCGATGGTTCGTAAGGTCATCGCGAATGCTGCGCGCTGGGCCGCGCCAAATGGCAATAAAGAGCCAATCCGCGGTAACGTGAAGCCCCTGGAAACGATTCGGAGCTGAGAGAGCGGGTTCGAGGGAGTCTGACCTTACTCATAAAGTCAGACTTCCTCGGTTATGCAATCAACGCTGCCGGCCGAAGACCCGCAACAGCCGGATGAACAGGTTGATGAAATCCAGGTAAAGCGCCAGCGCCCCAAACACCGCTGCTTTCTGGTAAACCTCGCCATTTTCGCCCAGCCCGGCTGCCATGCGCTTGATGCGTTGCGTATCATAAGCAATCAACCCGATGAATATGACAATGCCCACAAAAGTGATGATCCAGTCGACCACGGAGCTGTTCAGGAACAGATTGACGATCGAGGCGACAATCAAGCCGATCAACGCCATGAACAGCAGGTTGCCGATACTGGTCAGGTCACGCCGTGTGACGTAACCATACGCGCTGACAAGCCCAAATGTTCCCGCTGTGATGAAGAATACCTGCGCGATAGATGAGCCGGTGTAAATCAGAAATAGCATCGAAAATGTCAGGCCGGTGACGGCAGCGTAAACGATGAACAGGCCGGTGGCAAGCCCGGCGCTGAGCTTGTTGATGGCGGCGCTGAGTACGACAACCAGAAGCAACTGGCCGATCACCAGCGCAATGAGCGCCGGCCCGCTTGCGATCGCGGCGATAAAGTCAGGGTTGGCAGCAGTGGCAATGGCGACGATGCCGGTGATGACCAGCGCAAGGGTCATCCACCCATACACTTTGACGATAAATCCTCTCGCGACGCTCTCGTCGACGACGATATTGGTTTGAGCTGCACCGAAACGGTTCATAGTTCACCTCTACAGCACAATTATCCCGCAGGCGCATCTGACAGCGCCCCGTCATTCGCAGATTCTACTTCACCCGCAGACTGAGCAGCACGACTTGATCATCGATGTACTGGCCGTTCGCGCCGTAAGCTCCCAGCCGCGCGAATCCAGCAGGTTTATACAGAACCAGTTGAAGCTTGTAGACGCCGGGCGGCGTCTGTGGGTTGATCTGCAATACATGTGTATCTGTGATGGTTGATCCGGGTTGCCACGCAGAGGTCGGCGCATTCCCGTTCACCGGAGCCGAATCGCTCTGCGCATATTTGTTAGCCTTATCGTCCAGCAGTTGCAGTGAAACGATGTAGTCATCCGTAATCTGACCAGCCGCGCGCCAGACAAGCGTAACAGTGACGGGTTGGCCGGGGAGCAAAAGGCGAGGCTGTACATCGTACTGAGCCAGGTTTATGCCGTTGCCGTAATCGAGCAGTAAAGCAGGCGGACTCACCGGTGCATCCAGTGTCGCCTTGCCGAACTCCACTCCCTGAATCGTTTCCGTGCCCTGAGTTACGCTCAGTCGCGCGCCGGTTTTCAGGTCGTAGACTCCCACGGCCCAGTGTAACGCCTGCGGCGCCAGCGCCAGCGGCGAGACCGGCACGACATAGGTGTCGCTCCAGGTGTAGCCAGGCTTCAACTGGCTGGTTGCCAGCGAACCCTGCCCGGGGTACATGTCGCGTTGACCGATGACGACGCCGTCTTCGCTGAGCAGGTGCACAAACACACTGTAATCACGCGCCAGGGCGTGCTGCGCCTGCCAGTATAACCGCAGGGTGATTTCACCGCCTGGAGTTACCTTTGAATCAGGCACGCTATATCCCAGTAGCCGCAGGCCGCCTTTGAAAGTCGTGTTCAGGTTCTCCTGGGGCGTCACCTGTGCCAGCATAGGCGGCTGCGCGTATGCGGGAGCGATTACCGCTGCAGGCATACTGACCGCCAGCGCTGCCATACCCGCGCAGGCGACCCACAGCACGCTGCGGTGTATTCTGTATAAACCATAGGCAATGGCTGCTGAGATGACTGCGATGCATGGGAAGAGCAGCCGACCCTGCGACGCCGGCGTCAACGATGTCCAGCGCAGGAAGGCAATGAAGGTGACCAGCACCCAGATCGCACTGAGGGCAGGGGCGGCGAATCTGTCGATGGCCGATGTACGCTGGTCGCCTGCGAACTGGCCTTGTGCGGTTGCCGATGGGATTGGGCGGAGATTTCGAAGGTGCGGCCATGCCAGCGAAAGGAGCCATCCCACTATCGAAACCGCTACCATGCCATTGAGTATTGAATAGACCGCTGGCGGCATGATCACATTCAAGGTGCCGAAGACGCCCCAATAGGCCCATACGAAGCCTTCGCGTTCGCTCCACAATTGTGCGAGTGTGGCTGGTTGGGGGCGCCGCCCGACAACATCGAGAAACGCATTCCAGCCGAACAGGTCACCGTAGAGCTGCTGGTTGCGTACAAACCACCATCCCGCCAGCGCGGTGAACACGAGGATAAGAATGATTGTATATGCAGCCAGTCTACGCAACACAACTTTCATCAGGTGCTTGTGCGGGCCGCAATATAGACGCCGGGCGGCAACCATCGCCGCGAGACCGAATACCCCCAGGATGCCCAGCGTGCTCGATTTACTCAGTGTAGCGGCAGCCGTGATGACACCGCTGATAACAGCCGTGCGTAGACCGATATCATTGCGTCTCATCAGGCGCAGCGCATACCACAGGCCCATTGTCGAGAATAATGCGGCCGCGTTGTCATTGTTGACTGAGCCGCTGATGAACGCGAACATTGGAACGCTGGCTGTAAGCGCGACGGTCCCAAGACGCAGCCACGCGCGCACGTCCTTCGTATCGTCAAGTGCCGTATCAGGCGACGCGGTTTCCGTATTCAGGTTGCTGCGCGGCGGAAACAGTTCGCGGGCGACCAGATAGGCGAACAGCACAGTGAGCGTTGACATCAGCACGGACACCAGGCGGGCAACATGAATCGCCAGCGCCGCGCGCGTCCAGGGAAATTGCTCTGCAGCCGTGTGCATCACTGCGTTGGAATTGCCGTCGCGCGTCGGCTTGCCCAGGTCGCCGTGCGGATTCAGTTTTCGCAACTCGCGCCAGTTCGATGTGTCAAACGGTGCGGTGGCGATGGCGGCGATGGCGTAGTACAGGGGCGGTTGGCTGCCTTCCTGCCGCCACGGTGCTGCTTCGTCACTCTGCCCCCGCTGCTGCACGGGCAGGCTGCCTGTCGTTGCGAGATATTGAACGAGCGGGTAGTGCCACAATTCGTCAGAGGCTTCAAAGAGGGGCGTTATAAAGCTGTAGTAACTGAAGAGAGCCAGCGCCAGCACAACGATTGCCAGCAGCGCCCGGCTTTCCTGACGGGCTGTCACGGGGCGCTTTCCGGTTCTGATACAGCGTTTGCGGAACTGGCGTTACGCGCGGTGCGTTCGGCTTCCAGCTTGTGCACACCGTTTGAGACGACGGTGGCGATATGATCGATCTCCTCGCGCAGGCGGATGAGCGTATCGAGTGAGTAGGCGTCGGCCTCGGCGCGCATGCGTTCCACTTCGCGGCGCGCGCGCTCCTCAAGCGCCTGGGCACGACTTTGCGCAATCGACATCACGGCGGTATCGTCTGCCAGGCTGGCAGCCTCCTGGCGCGCCAGTTCCTTAAGATGCTCGGCGTCTTCTTCCGCCTGCTTGATGATACGGTCATGTTCCTGCTGAATCCGCTGCGCCTTCTTGATTTCCTCAGGGATAGCGAGCACCATTTGATCGATTAACTGAAAACAACGGTCAGCATCTACCAGACGCATCTTGGTTCCTGGTACGCGGCGGCTTTCAAGGAGAATCGCCTCAAGTCTTCCCAGTAAATGTTGTATATCCATTTTGCATTCTCGGATAAAACCAGGGCATCTGGTAAGGTTGTATGTCTTTATGGGATAACGTAACTCGTCAGCACATTATCCACCGATTTTATCGCCGTGATACCTACCATCAGTTTTAGCACGGATTCGAAACTTCTTATGTGGCTGTCGCCATTGTCGCTTTCTGTTTTTCTACGATGGCAGCCGCAACACAGGCCGGCACAAGTTGTGACACATCGCCGCCGAGTGTTGCGACTTCGCGCACGAGTGTGGCGCTGACAAAGGTATTCGGTTCATTAGCGAACAGGCAGGCTATCTCTATATCGCTTGCCAGCCAGTGGTTCGTCTGCGCCATCTGCCACTCAAAGTCAAAATCAACGCCATTACGTAAGCCGCGTACGATGACCTGCGCGCCCTGTTCGCGCGCGAAATTAACCGTAAGGCCGGAATATCCGATGACCTTGACCCGCCCATTATGGTTCAAAGCAGCCAGCGCCTGAGAGGCCAGTTCGATCCGTTCGGCATGCGAAAACAGGATCTGCTTGACAGGTGCGGTGTATACGGCGACGATCAGGCGGTCGAACAACGCCAGCGACCGTTGGGCGATATGCAGGTGCCCGTTATGAAGCGGGTCGAATGTACCGGGATATACGGCGGTAACCATCAACTTATATCTCCATGAGTCTCATGCGCCGCCCAGAATGCCTGTACCTTTTCGCTGAGAATCTGAAGTTCAGGCGCTGCCAGTTGAGGATCGTGCTCAAACAGGTGTTCTACCTGTTCTCTGGCCGCAAGCAGAAGATCACGGTCACGCATATTGACCAGCTTCAATTCCGGTTCACCGCTCTGGCGCGTTCCGAAGAACTCGCCAGGCCCGCGTATCTCCAGGTCCTTTTCGGCCAGTTTAAAGCCGTCCTGCGTGCTGACTATAGCGGTCAGCCGTTCATCACTGATAGCGGCGCTGTTATCGGCAATCAGCAGGCAGTAGGATGCATAAGCCCCGCGCCCGACTCGCCCGCGGAACTGATGAAGCTGCGACAGGCCGAAGCGTTCCGCGCCTTCAATCATCATGACGGTTGCGTTGGGCACGTCGATGCCAACTTCCACCACCGAAGTGGATACGAGTATATGCAGCTCTCCTCGGGCAAACTGGCTCATCACCTCATCTTTGGCGTCCGCTTTCATGCGCCCGTGCAACAGACCCAGCTTCAACTTCGGGAACACCTCGTTCTGCAGGCGGGCGTGTTCTTCCACCGCGGCCTTGGCTTCCACCTTGTCAGATTCCTCTACAAGCGGACAGATGATAAACGCCTGGCGCCCCTGCTCGACCTGTTGTTTGACAAAGGCATAGGCGCGTTCGCGTTCCGCAGGCGTAAACCAGTGCGTCTCGATCGGTTGCCGGCCCGGCGGCATTTCATCCAGCACGGTGTTATCGAGATCGCCGTATAACGTCAGTGCCAGCGTGCGCGGTATTGGTGTTGCGGTCATGACAAGGGTATGTGGATTGGAAGCCTGTCCCTTCTGACGCAATGCCTTGCGCTGCTCGACCCCAAAGCGGTGTTGCTCGTCGACGACGACAAGGCCGAGGTTGTGGAACTTGACACTTTCCTGTATCAGGGCGTGTGTGCCTATGACGATCTGAATTCGCCCGTCGGCCAGACCGTCATAGATGTCCTGCTTATCTGCGGGTTTGACACTGCCGGTCAGCAGGCGCAACTGCAGGCTCTCCATGGCCCCTGAAGCAGCCATGCGGTCGAATAGATTGCGCAGGTTCTTGTAATGCTGCTCTGCCAGTATCTCCGTCGGGGCCATCAGTGCGGACTGCACGCCGGCTCGACCTGCTGATGCCATTGCCAGTGCTGCCACAACCGTCTTGCCGGAACCGACATCGCCCTGCAGTAATCGATGCATGGCAACAGGCTGGCGAAGATCGTTACAGATGGCATCGATAGCGCGGATCTGCGCCCCGGTCAGTGCATAGGGGAGAGTGAGCTTCAGATTCTCCAGCGCCGCACTGTCGATGTCAATCGGCGTGGCGGCTGCGCCCTGCCATTCCTGGCGCTGCTTCAATATTGCCGCTTGTGTTACGAACAATTCGTCAAACGCGAGGCGCCGGCGCGCCCGTTCCTGCAGGTCAAAGTCCCTCGGCCAGTGTATCTCGCGCAGTGCGTCGCTCAATGGCATCAAACTGACCGTCTGGCGGACAGACTGCGGCAGGAATTCCTTGACCTTGTCGTGCCACTCAGTAGTCACGCGTTTCATGGTGCGGCGCATGAACAACGATGGCAGGCCCTCGGTCAGGCGGTAGACCGGCACAATACTGCCGCCCAGCACCCATTCCTTCTCTGCCGGTTCATAGGCAGGCTTCTGGAACACCAGTCTGCCAAGGTACTCGGTTACCTTGCCGCTGATAACCATCTCCCGGCCAGGCTGGAATTGCTTGATGAGGTTATCGGCCAGCCAGTCGTTGCCGAAAAAAGAACACTCGATCTCCCCTGATGGGTCGCCGATAGTGACTCTGACGATATACAGCCCGGTCTTGGTGCGGTGCTTGAAGGCGGACTCGACGCGCCCGACAATGGTGACTGTTTCGCCGTATTCCAACTGACCGATGGTCTTCAGCGTGCTGTAGTCGTCGTAGCGCGATGGGAAGTAGTAGAGCAGATCCTGAATGGTGAACAGTCCCAGCTTCGCGAAAAGCTGAGCCTTTTGCAAGCCGACACCGCCCAGCACACTGACGGGGGCATTCAGCCCGATGCCTGCGTAGCGTTTATCCTGCCTGGAACTGCTGCGCCGCGGCAGGAACTGATCGATCTGCTCTGATGGTGCGGCAGGTCGCGTCGCCGGCTTGGCCGGTTTGGGCGCGCGCGGTGGTGCCGTTGCCGGGGCCTGCTCAGGTTCACGAGCAATTGTGCGTTCTTCGGGCTGTACTTTGGCCCTGGCTGCCGATGCCTGTTCGTGCGTTTCCGCAGCTTGTTCTGCAGCCCTGCTGGTTCGCGGTTTCTCAACGGCGGGTGACGGCGTGGTCGTTCGTCTGGGCGCTGATATTTCGGCAAATCGCGGCGGTGTGCCGGGGCGCTCGGTACGGCCAGCGGATGGTTCGACAGGGTTTCTGGACGGAGCTGTATGAGGCTGGCGCGCCGATTGTGTGGCTGGCGCCGGATTGTGCAGGCGTGTAATCAATGCGCTTAACGCAGCACGGCGCAGGTTAGTATCGGCTGTGGCGCTGTAGGAACGCATCTCATCCGCGATTGACGTCGCCCATGCTGGATCGATGTTGGACTTCGCTGCGTCGGCAAGCCAGGCCGCCGCAAATGAGGCTAAACCGCGTGTGACTGCCTTATCCTGATAACCCCGTTCGGCCTCCAGCCTGAGTATCTTTGCAAGTTTCTCTGTGGCGCTATTTGGCATAAATTCTTAAAACCACTCATCGGTTCCCGGACTGCTCTCCAGAATACCACCCGCCGACAACGGATGACCCTGGTTACGTCCGCGTATCGGACTCAGTGTGTGCCGTGCGTGGCGATGCGGACCCGTGTGCTTCCTGTTGCCTGCAAATTATACGTCGACGGCCATAGCCACGCCGATGGCCAGCGGCCCCACATGTGTTCCGATCACCGGGGTGATCTGCATGCTGTACTGGCGCTCAACCGGCATTACGTGGCTGAGGCTGCTCTGAAATTGCGCGATATCGTTTTCTTCCTTCAGGGTAGTGTATAAAATGGACAGGTGTTGCACACCGCGGTGGGATTGCGCAACCTCCAGCAGCCGGTCGATCCCGCGTCTCCGGGTGCGTATGCGATCAATTTGCTCCACATTCCCGTCGCGAACATTGATCAGCACTTTGATCTGCAGCATATCGCCGATGCCAGCCACCAGCGCACTGGCTCGCCCCCCTTTGCGCAGGTATCTCAACGTATCGATCAAGGCGTAGATACGCATATGGGAACGCAGCGAAAGTATCCGGTCTGCAATCTCCTTAACGCCAGCGCCCTGCTGCGCCATCTGTGCCGCCGTGATAACCAGCCAGCCCAGACCCATTGTGACGGTCTCAGAATCGATCACATGTACAGACAGGCCGTCTGCCAGCACCTCCTGTGCCGCCATTTCGGCGGCCCCGCACAGGCCGCTGAATCTCCGATTCAGGTGGATGGACACAATCTGGTCCGCGCCGGCAGCCTGAGCTTTACGGTACACGCCAGCGAAAACATCGGGTGAAGGTGCTGCGGTCTTCGGCAGCTCGCGGTACGACTCCAGGTTCGTGTAGAACTGCTGGCGGGTCAGCGTAATGCCGTCCAGTTGTGTGGCGCCGTCCACTTCGATGATGACGGGCACGACGCTGATATCGTAGCGGGCTGCCAGTTCAGCGGGCACATCCGAAGTCGAATCGGTAACAATCTTAACCATTAGCGAAGGTGTCAATCATCAGTCTGACATCGCCAAGGGGGTACAGGATCGGGCAGGTGCACCCATTCGCTCGATACTCGTCAACCTTACGGCGAGCCTCGTCCGGCGTGCCGCTGGCCGTAATCAACTGCACAACGTCATCGGGAACCAGTTCCATGGCGCGCTGTATCTGCTCCTCAGTCGCAGGCCAGGTCAGCACCTTGCCGATAGCTTCGAGCAGGTCGGCGCTGACGCCGCTGGCTTTCATGATATGCGGCTGCTGGCCCAGATACTGCGTGACGAGTTGGCGCGCGCCGTCGAGCGCCTTCCTGCGGTCATGGTCGACGCTGCAGACAATCAACTGAGGCCGATCGACCTGGTCGATGGTCTTCCCCGCGCGCCTGGCGCCGTTCTGCAGCAGAGACAGAGCCTTCTCGTTGTATTGCGGCGCAACCAGATAGTTCAGCACGATTCCGTCAGCAATCTCGCCGGTCAGCTCAACCATCTGGTCGCCGGTCGCCCCGATATAGATCGGCACATGGCGCGGCTCACGCCTGCCATGCACGATATCCAGTTCGACGCCGTCCATGTGAACAAACTCGCCATGGAACGTAACGCGCTTCATGGCGAGCAGGTCGCGCACCACGCTGACACATTCCCGCATCGCCTTCAACGGCTTTGTACGGTTGATGCCGACGTTTTTCGCCAGCGGGTCCCACCACGCCCCGATGCCGCAATAGATACGGTCAGGCGCCAGATCATCCAGTGTCAGAAAGGTTGCTGCAATCAACGCGGCGTTGCGTGTCCAGTTGTTGATGACGCCACTGCCAACATGGATTTGATTTGTAACGGCGGCAAATGCCGCCATGGGCACGATGGCATCACGCACCATGCGAGACTCAGCCTGCCACACGGCCTCAAAACCTTTCTGCTCTGCATATTGCACATATGCCATACCGTCGCGCAGTGGATGCGCATCCTGAAGGTACATGGCTACACGCGAATAGGAGCGACTGGTTGAAGGCATTGGATGGCTGGTTATGTCCTGATGCGGATCGTTAGGATTTGACATATTTTCCTGCTGGAGAGGTTTTTAACACCGACTAAGGAACAACTATTACAATCCATTGACCATCATTTTACTGTCGCCTATAATAACGTAACGTAAATCAGTTATCTGAACTCATATCCATAATATAAGGACCCAATGGCACGAAATCAGAAAGACGAGTACAAACAGAAAGAAGGCATGATTGAGGTGGAGGGTGAAGTCATTGAGGCTTTGCCCGGCACGATGTTCAAGGTGCGCATCGAAGGCGGTCATGAAGTATTGACTACCCTCGCGGGTAAGTTGCGAAAGTATTACATCCGCATTCTGCTTGGCGACAGAGTGAAAGTAGAGCTTTCTCCCTACGATCTCACCCGTGGGCGCATCACCTATCGCATGCACTCCAACCGCGGTGGCAGCCAGCCGATAGCCTGATCTATCTGCTGACTGACCGTCTACCTGTCCCGGGCGAAATGTCAATGCGCCCGGCAGATCAGGCATACCCAATCCGTAATCTGATTGTGTTCGACGATCTCCAGATCGGCTTGCGCGATGGCCGCACTGACCTGAGATACTTGGGTCTCCAGTATTCCCGAGAATACAAACCACTTGCCAAGCCGGCTCAGGCCGCCATCCAGCATTTTAACAATCACCCCGGCCAGGATGTTGGCGATCACGATGTCATACAGGCCCGTAGCGCGTTCATATGAGCCACCTTCGATTCTCACGATCTGAGCCACGCCGTTCTTGCTGACATTTTCGCGGCCTGCGCGCACTGCTTCATCATCGATATCGACGCCCAGAACCTCCGCTGCGCCGAGTTTGGCAGCCAGAATGGATAATAGAGCCGAACCGCTGCCGATGTCGAGCGCGCGCATAGCGGGTTTCACCAGATTCTCCAGCGCGCCGCCGCACAGCTGTGTCGTAGGGTGCAGACCGGTGCCAAAAGCAAGGCCGGGGTCGAGCGCAATGACGATATCGTCAGGCTGCGGTGAGATATCGATCCACGACGGGTGCACCAGCACCCGGCGGCCTATCCGCAGCGGTTTGAATGCGACTTTCCACGCCTCGGACCAGTCCGTCTGGGCGATCGAGCGGTAAGTGGGCATGGGCACGGGCATCACCAGGTTCAGGCAGCGCAGCGCGTATTCCACCTTCTGGCGTCGTTCTTCCTGGCTGCCGTCCATGCGCAGGTAGCCGCGCACAATGACCGGCCCGGTTGCCACCTCGTCTTCCCAGCGATCGACCGCCATGCCGTTCGTGTTCATCTGCTCGGCGGCGACCCCGCCTTCGACGTACGGGTAGATCGCCTCGCTGATGGCCTCAGCCAGCTCGCTGTTTGTCTCAATGGCTAACTCCAGCCATTCGGGATTGTCACTTGCGGGATCACCGTCATTGTTGTTGCTCATGGTGCTCGCGTTATCCTGAGTTGATTGTATCAATTCAGGGCGATTAGCGGTATGACTCGCCGAGTTTTTACATCCAGCCGAACGTCTGGAAAATTGTGCAACCGGCTAGAATAAGGCTATGAAGCCCGACCGGTTCACGCCATCCTGCTACATCAATCGTGAATTGAGCTGGATAGAATTCAACCTGCGCGTTCTTCAGGAAGCTCGCGACCCCAGTCACCCGCCGCTGGAGCGCGCCAAGTTCCTGGCGATATTCGCCACCAACCTGGACGAGTTCTTCATGATTCGCGTGTCGGGTCTGAAGAAACAGATTGCAGCCGGTGTCGTCGAAGTCACGCCCGACGGCAATATACCCGGAACGACTCTCGACCATATCGTTGCCAAGTTAACCCCCATGTTGCACGAGCATTCGCGCGTGTGGAATGAGGAAGTGAAACCTCTGTTGTGCGAGCACGGCGTATGCGTGCTCAACTATGATGAACTCGACCCCGATCAACTGGCGCGCGCGGTCGAGTATTTCGACCGCGAGGTATTCCCGGTCCTCACGCCGCTGGCATTCGACCCCGGACATCCGTTTCCGCATATCAGCAACCTGAGCCTGAACCTGGCGGTCGTCGTCCGCGACGAGAAAGATCGCGAGCGTTTCGCCAGGGTCAAAGTACCGCCATCGCTGCCGCGGCTGGTGCCGTTGAATGACTGCACTGAAGGAGATACCTGCCGGCACGGCTTCGTGTGGCTCGATCAGGTGATTGCTGCGAACATCGCGCCGCTGTTCCCCGGCATGGCGGTGCAGCGCACTTATGGATTTCGGGTGACGCGCGATTCCGACCTGGAGATACAGGAAGATGAAGCCGACGACCTGCTGTCGACCATCGAACGCGTCATGCAGGATCGCCGCTTTGGCTCGGTGGTTCGGCTTGAGGTCGTCCACGATATGCCGGATCGTGTTCGTGACATTCTGGTGGACAACCTGCAGATTGATATGCGCGATGTGTATCGCGTCGACGGCGCGTTGAGTCTGAGCGACTTGATGGAGTTGACAAAATTACAGTTACCGGCGCTCAAAGATCCGCCATTCACGCCGCGCCAGCCTTTCGACATGAGTCCTGGCGGAGATATCTTCACCCTGATAAAAAGTCGCGATATTCTGCTCTATCATCCCTACGACTCCTTCATACCGGTCGTCGACTTTATTCGAGCTGCTGCCAACGATCCGCAGGTGCTTGCCATCAAGGTGACGCTGTACCGTGTTGGATCGAACTCGCCGGTAGTTCAGGCGTTGATCGAGGCAATTCAGAATGGGAAGCAGGTTGCGGTGCTGGTCGAATTGAAAGCCCGCTTTGATGAGGAGAACAACATCCAGTGGGCGCGCGCGCTTGAAGAAGAGGGCGTGCACGTCGTATACGGGTTGCCGGGCCTGAAAGTGCATTGCAAGGTAGCGTTGGTTGTGCGGCGCGAGAGTGACGGCATCTGCCGTTACGTGCATATGAGTACTGGAAACTATAACGCCACAACGGCACGCATCTACACCGACCTGGGCATGTTCACCTGCCGTGAGGACATCGGTGAAGACGCTTCCGACCTGTTCAATCTGCTGACCGGTTATTCGCGCCAGCGCGAGTTTCGCGAACTCTATGTCGCTCCGGTAAACCTGCGTGCGAAGTTGATCAGCCTCATCGAACGCGAAGTGGAGACGCATAAACAGTATGGCAATGGGCGCATCATCTTCAAGGTCAATGCCATCGTCGATACGGCCATGATCAACGCGCTCTATACGGCTTCTCAGGCCGGTGTCAAAGTTGATCTGATCGCACGTGGCATCTGCTGTCTGCGCCCCGGGATGCCGGGGATCAGCGAAAATATTCGTGTGGTCAGTATTGTCGGACGCTTCCTGGAACATGCGCGCATCTGCTATTTCCACAATAACGGCGATGAGGAGATGTTCGCTGGCAGCGCCGATCTGATGCCGCGGAACCTGGATCGCCGGGTAGAGACGACATTCCCGATCCTCGATCCGCGATTGCGACAACGCCTGTATGATGAAGTGCTCATGCTGCAACTGCGGGACAATGTGAAGGCGAGAGAGCTGCAGACTGACGGCAGTTATCGCTACGTCGCACGCGAAAATGGACAGCCGCCATTGAATAGCCAGGCGGAGATGTTGAAAGCCGAATACGCCGGTTGACCATGCCATTTCGATCATGAACACCATCATCGGCCTCGATATCGGCGGAACGAAAACCGCCATCGTGGAAGGCGCCTTCGACGCCAGCATCCTGCAACGGCGTGAAATCCCCACACAGGCCCACGACCAGTTCACCGCTACATTTGACCGCATCTGTATTGAAATCGATCAGGTGTTGCAGGCCGCCAGCCAATCGAAGCGTACTGTCAGCGCAATCAGTGTGTCAATCGGCGGACCGTTGAAAATAGCAGAAGGCATCATCCTGAAACCGCCGCATCTGCCTGAGTGGGACAATGTGCCACTCAAATCCCTTCTGAAACATCGCTACGCTCGTCCGGTCTACGTTGAGCACGATGGCAACGCCGGGGCGCTTGCAGAGTTTTACTTCGGCGCTGCGCGTGGATGCCGCAACGTGATCTTTCTGACTGCCGGCACCGGCCTCGGCGGCGGACTGATACTCAATGGGCGGATTTATCGCGGCTCTACCGACACCGCCGGCGAAGTCGGTCACATCCGTCTGGCCGATTCCGGCCCTGTAGAATATGGCAAGGCCGGCTCGTGGGAGGCTTTCTGCAGCGGCGCCGGCATGGTGAAGCTGGCACATCAGATGTTCTCCGGGTACTGGACCCCGGCGCTGACGACTCGCGAACTGGTGGCGCAGGCGTTGAATGGGGAGCAGCATGCCCGCCAGGTTATCGTTCGATCAGGTGAATGGCTGGGGCGCGGGCTGGCCGTCCTCGTCGATACGCTAAATCCAGAGGTCATCATACTGGGCAGCCTGGGCGGTGCGCTGGGCGACCTGTTCCTGGATCCGGCGCGAGCGATTGTACGCGCCGAGTGCCTGCCTCAATCGGCAACGGCCTGCCGGATTATCCCGGCCGAGTTAGGTGCACGAATCGGGGACGTCGCCGCACTGGTTGCCGCAATTGACGCACAACGCCACGAAAACCCTGAATTCACGTCCTTGGAAATGAATCATTAACAGGTATGTCAAAAAGCAACGAGATATTGCAGGGCGCGCTGGCCGGCGCACTTGCTGATAGCATCGCCGTTCAATCGCGCCTGGCGGAGATTGCCGACGCTATCGAAGCTTCCGCCCGCGCCATCCGTGATGCACTTCTTGAAAGGCATCAGGTGATCGTATTTGGAAACGGCGGCAGCGCGGCGCAGGCACAGCACCTGGCCGGTGAATTAGTCGGCAAGTATGGCCCCGTACGGCGCGCGTTGCCTTCCATTGCGCTCACGGCGGATTCCGGCGTCGTGACCTGCATTGCCAAT